>JAFRIL010000177.1 GCA_017432845.1 Lachnospiraceae bacterium
GGCACCTCCGTTTAAGGCATTTGTCAGGAGATTCAACGCACAGCGTGCAGCAAAGGGGGCGAAGGCATGAACTCAAAAGCTAAGACAAAAAAGAATTTCAACAGTAACACCCTTTTGCTCGTTATCACGATAGTCCTGTTCTGCGTGCTCTACGCGGGAGGATGTATAGCATACGGATCGCGCGGATTCACACATTTCCAGACCTTCCTTAACATCCTTATCACGAACGCCGGACTTATATGCGTGGCTTGCGGAATGACGTGCGTAATGCTGACAGGCGGTATCGACATTTCGGTCGGTGCGCTCATCGCTATGGACTGTATGATGCTCGCAGTCGGCATGTCAAAGGGTATCGGTGCGGTACCGATGGTACTCCTCGTTCTTCTTGTCGGAGTCGTATTCGGTATCTTCCAGGGATTCCTCGTAGGTTATCTGGAGATACAGCCGTTCATCGTATCGATGGCGGGAATGTTCTTCTGCAGAGGTATGACAGCTGTCATCTGTACCGATCAGGTGTCGATCACGGAGAAGGTCAATGCAACGTTCTACAAATGGGCAAACTCCAAGATCACCATACCGTTCGGCGGATATACGAACAACAAGGGTAAATACATGGTTCCTTACGTAAGGCCCGGTGTTGTTGTAGCTATCATAGTTCTTATCGTAATATTCATAATGCTCAGATATACAAAGTTCGGACGTTCGCTGTATGCGGTAGGCGGAAGCGCACAGTCTGCAGCGATGATGGGTCTTAACGTAAAGCGCATCAAGATGGGTGCTTACATGCTCTCATCAATACTGTGCTCGATCGGCGGTGTATGTTACTGCCTCAATACAATGGCAGGATCAGTTACCCAGGCACTTGGACTTGAGATGGATGCCATATCGTCCGCCGTCATCGGTGGAACGCTTCTTACCGGAGGTGTAGGAAACGTCATAGGGTCATTCTTCGGAGTGCTAATTAACGGTACGATATCGTCGATAGTCAAGACTAACGGTAAACTGGCAAGCTCATGGCCGAACATCCTGACAGCAGCACTTCTGTTCGTATTCATAGTTATCCAGAGTATATTCGCTGCTTTAAGAGCCAGAAGAAAATAACAGAGCATACAGGCATGAATACACGTAAAGTATCAGTGGCCATATATATGCTTATGATCATATGCCTCTGCACGATCCTTGCCGGGTGTTCTTCCCGGCAGGATACTGCGGAGGCTGATCATGATGTGGCGGAAGACGATCTGATCGTCGTGGGATTTTCCCAGATCGGTTCCGAGTCGTATTGGAGGAATGCCAATACGGAATCGATGCAGTCTGTCTTTACCAAAGAGAACGGGTTCCGCCTGATCTTTGAAAATGCACAGCAGAAGCAGACGAACCAGATCACGGCCATCCGCAGCTTCATCCAGAGAGACGTTGATTACATTGTCCTTGCGCCGGTAGTTGAGACCGGCTGGGATACGGTGCTGTCGGAGGCAAAGGAGGCAGGCATCCCCGTCATCATAGTCGACAGGCAGGTTGATGTTTCGGATGACAGCCTGTTCACATGCTGGGTCGGCTCCGATTTTGAACTTGAAGGCATGCTCGTGTGCATGTGGATGTCCAAATATTTCAATATGCGGGGTATACAGCCGTCCGCGATACATATAGCCGACATACAGGGGACACTCGGCAGCAGTGCGCAGATAGGAAGGACAAAGGGATTCAAGCATATGTCGCAGCTGTACGGATGGGATGTTGTGGCGTATGAGGAAGGCGAGTTTACCAAGAGTAAAGGCAAGGAGGCCATGTCGGAGATCCTCGCATCACACAAAGATGTTAACGTTGTTTATTGCGAGAACGACAGCGAGGCCCTCGGTGCCGTAGAGGCACTTGAAGCCGCAGGAAAAAAATGCGGCAGTAATATCACAAAAGGCGAAGTTATGCTTGTTGCTTTTGACGGTGTCAACGAAGAGGCAAGGGCAAAGGTAGCCGAAGGAAAGATTTCATGCATCGGTGAATGTAATCCGCTTCACGGACCGAGAGTGGAATCGATCATACGAAAGCTTGAGGCAGGTGAGAGGCCGGAGAAGTACCAGTACGTTACGGAAGGGATATTTGCGAACACATCCGACATCCCGTCGGTCATGATAAGCGGACAGGAGCGTACGGTGACGGTCATCACCAAGAAGGATCTGCAGTAACAGGAAGGAGACAATCCATGGATGCAAAAAATCTGATAGCTGAAGGAAGATCATACCTTGGGATCGAGTTCGGTTCCACAAGGATCAAGGCGGTAGTCATTGATGAGGTGGGAACGGTTCTTGCCACGGGAGGACATTCCTGGGAGAACAGGCTTGATAACGGTATATGGACATATACACTTGACGATATCTGGGGCGGTCTTTCGGACTGCTACAGCGATCTTGTAAAGGATATAAGGGAGAAGTACGGCATCACTCCCACGAAGTTTGCTTCGATGGGGTTTTCGGCCATGATGCACGGATATCTTGCCTTCGACAAGGAAGGAAATCTCCTGGTACCTTTCAGGACATGGAGAAATACGATCACGGAAGAGGCAGCCGCAGCACTTACAAAAGAGTTCGGCTTTAACATACCGCAGAGATGGAGCATCGCACATCTGTACCAGGCGATCCTCAACAAGGAAGAACATGTGGGTAACATTGATTTTGTTACTACTCTTGCGGGATATGTGCATTACATAATGACCGGGAAAAAGGTTCTCGGGGTAGGCGATGCATCGGGAATGTTCCCGATCGATTCTTCGACAAACGATTACGACAGGAAGATGATGGATAAGTTTGATTCCCTAATTTCGGGATGCGGATTTTCCTGGAAGCTTTCTGACGTTCTTCCGAAGTCTCTGTCGGCAGGAGAGGATGCGGGTACGCTCAGCGCAGAAGGTGCGGCCAAGCTTGATGTGTCGGGAACACTTCAGGCAGGTATTCCGGTATGCCCTCCCGAAGGTGATGCGGGAACCGGAATGGTCGCAACCAATTCCGTCGGCCTTCGTACTGGTAATACATCGGCAGGAACGAGCGTGTTTGCGATGGTCGTTCTGGAAAAGCCGTTATCGAAAGTATACGAGCAGATCGACATGGTCACGACTCCGGACGGAGCCGCTGTTGCCATGGTACACTGCAACAACTGTACAAGTGACATAAATGCATGGGTCAATCTCTTCAAGGAGTATTCCGAGATGATGGGCCATGAAGTTGATATGAACGAGTTGTTCACAAAGCTCTACTCCGTTGCACTTACGGGGGACCCGGACTGCGGCGGACTGCTTTCATACAACTATATCTCGGGCGAGCCTGTGACGGGATTCGACAAGGGAGCACCGCTCTTTGTAAGGAATGCCGATTCCAAGTTCACGCTCGGCAATGTTATGAGAATGCATCTGTATTCCGCACTTGCCGCATTAAAGTCCGGTCTTGACATACTCATCAACGAGGAAGGCGTCAAGGTTGACAAGATGTACGGTCATGGAGGATACTTTAAGACAAAGGGCGTCGGCCAGCAGATCGCCGCAGCCGCAATACATGCTCCTGTTTCCGTTATGGAGACGGCCGGAGAAGGCGGACCCTGGGGAATGGCGATCCTCGCATCGTTTGCCGACGGAAGGAATCTCGGAGAGAAGCTTGAGGATTTCCTGAACCGCAAGATATTCGCAAATGCCGAAGGTACGACCGTATCTCCGGATCCTGCGGATGAAAAGGGATTTGATGATTTCATGAAGACATATATGCAGGGCCTTAAGATAGAGCGCGCTGCAGTGGAGGTACTGTCATAATGCTCGAAGAACTCAAAAAACAGGTATATGAAGCCAACATGCTCCTTCCCAAGTACGGCCTTGTCACGTTCACATGGGGAAATGTTTCCCAGATAGACAGGGATTCGGGGCTGTTTGCGATCAAGCCGAGCGGAGTCGACTATGACAAGCTGACCCCCGATGACATGGTCATAATGGATCTTGACGGTAACCGCGTTGAGGGAAAATACAAGCCTTCAAGCGACACGCCCACACATCTGGAACTGTACAAGGCTTTTGGAGAGATAGGCGGCATAGTACACACACACTCTTCGTATGCGACAAGCTGGGCGCAGTCGGGCCGCAGCATCCCCTGCTATGGGACAACGCATGCGGATTACATCTACGGCGAGGTACCGTGTGTCAGATGCCTTACGAAGGAAGAGATAGACAGCGCATATGAGACCAATACGGGACTTCTTATCATCAACGAGTTCAGGCGCATGAACAAGGAAGTGATGGCAGTTCCCGCAGTCCTTTGTAAAAATCACGGGCCTTTTGCCTGGGGCAAAGATGCACATGATGCCGTGCATAATGCGGTTGTCCTTGAAGAAGTTGCCAAGATGGCGTTTCGGACGGAACTCATCAATCCTGATGTGGAGCCGGCACCTTCCGAACTTCAGGACAAGCATTACTACAGGAAGCACGGAGCAAACGCATATTACGGGCAGTGAGCGGCCCTTACCTTTGGAAGGGGGTTAAGAATGTTTGACAACACGGCCCTTATGTTTGAAGGCTACAGGGCAAAGCTTAAAAAGATTAAAAAGAAGACATATGAGGAAAGGTTCGCATCGTTCTTCGGACAGAACAGACAGGTCTTTTCCGATATGACCCAGTACATCAAAGGGCGTGAGGATGCAGAGGTTGCGGCTGCAGAAGTTGCAAACATTTTTGCCGAAAACGTATATGCCGAGTACGGCCGCGCCGGAAAGCTTTCCGCCGGGGATACAACGGATCTGTCACTGTTCATGATCTATTTTGTATTTCCATCCATTCTGTCGCTTGATGACGCAAACTCGAAGGTTCTGTGCGATGCGATAAGAGATGAGTGGAGAAGACGGACGAACAATCCTGCTTACGATTACACCACATATGAGGATCTTCATGGATCATTCCAGGAAAAACTATTCGGACTGTTTTAGTCTTCTGGCCATAGCGTTTGTGATCATCGGTTTTTTGCTTATACGTGATCCCGGAACAACTGCGGCTCTTCGGTGGCTTGCAGTTGTTTTTTGCATCTCTTTTTTTATGAGACCGTATCTTGCCGACAGGGCGGATACATTTGACAAAAGGTTCGGTCTTCGTTTCGGTCTCGGACTTTTTCTGTGTTTCTATCCGTCGTGGATGATATCGGCTGTATTTGGTGTCGATTATTCGGATATCGTATGCCATGCCGTGTTCATCATACTGGCGATCGGCGGGTATGTCATAAGACGATTTTACAAAAAGAGTCCTTACGTAACGCGAGACGAGCTGTCGGGATATCTTGCCGGATTTGCGATATTTGCGGTAATATTCCTGGCATTTTTCTGGATCATCGGGTTTAATCCGTCGGTCGATCCTGGAACCGAGAACTACATGGACTTCGGATTCATGCAGACCATATACCGTCAGAAGGCAGCGATCCCGAAGGATATATGGTTTGCCGGCGAAACACTTAACTATTATTATCTCGGACAGTCCGCGTCGGTGTATATGTGCATCCTTTCACATACGACCCCTGAGTACGGATATAACCTGATGCTTGCGACTTTTATCGGGATGGTATTCCTGATGGTCTCCGAGATCGTGTATTCGGTCGCGGTAACGCTTCTTGCCAGGGACGACAAAAAGAGAGTGCCGGCACTTATCGGAAGCGTGGCGGGAGGAGGCATTGCGGCATTTGCGGCCAATCCTCACTGGCTTATCTACGGTATAGTTCTTGCGGCAGTCGATAAGATAAAAGGTGTGGGAGATGAGCGGTCTTACTGGTTTCCGGACGGGACCGTATATATCAGGAGCGAACTGGGAGATCCCGATAACGGGAAGAACGAGTTCCCGGCGTACTCGGTCATACTCGGGGATCTTCACGCACATGTCATAAACGTGATATTTGTACTGCCGCTTGTGTGCCTCCTGTTTGACTGCTGCCTTTCGGATGATGAGAAGGAAGAAAGGATCCCGCAGCTGCTTAAGATCGTTCTTATCGGCATGCTCCTGGGATATTACAAGGGGAGCAATTACTGGGACTTTGCGATCTATTATGTGATAACCGGTGCGGTGATAGTGTTTACGGATCAAAAACGCAGGATCTCTTTGGCCGAATCGTTCGGATGGATACTTGCGAAAGCGCTGATCATTACGGTTGTCTCGCTTGTGATGATCATTCCTTTTTCGCTTCACTTTGTGAAGATGGAATCGGGAATAGAACTTGCGGATGTACATTCACCGCTGTCAAAACTCCTTGTACTGTGGGGACTTCCGGTGGCAGCTGCCGCTATCCTCATATACATCCTGTACGAAAAAAGAGGCGGGAATGATTTTCCCCCTCTTGCACGGTCGGGTCTTCTTGCCTTTATTCTCTGCACGATCGGGCTTGTGATCACACCGGAGTTTATATACGTTAAGGATATATACGGGGATGCAAACGCCAGGTTTAACACGATGTTCAAGCTCACATATCAGGCATTTGTCCTGTTTGCGATAATTATCGGGGTAATGCTTGCGATAGCACTGTCGCATGCCTTGTCCGGGCGGGACGGCTCAAGATTATATGCGGCATTATCTGCCGCAACGCTTGTTCTTATCTTACTGTCGGTCGCATACATGCCGCATGCCATATCCGACTGGTTCGGAAATGTTTGCGACCCTTCGATGCGAAAGGGTATATCGGGACTTGATGATCTGAGGTACGATGGTACATACGGCTTTGAGATGCAGGCATATGATATACTGTCGGCCGATCCGAAAAGAGTCCTTAATATAGTCGAGGTGGCTGGAGACAGCTATACGCATGAGAGTGCACTGTCGGCATACTCCGGTGCATGCACTCCGGCCGGATGGTTCGTTCATGAATGGATGTGGCATAACGATGCCGGACCGATAAAGGACAGGGCGGATCGGGTATCGTATTTTTACAGGTGCGGGGACGAGGAATACTGCCGGGATTTTCTGAAGCTTTACGATATAGACTATATCCTTGTCGGACCGGCCGAAGTATGTAAATATCCGGTCAACAGGAACGGCTTTATACACCTCGGTGAACCATGTATTTCAACCATCTGGCAGGATGTCGAACTGTCCCTTATTAAAGTTGACAGAAACAGACTCTGACTCTACAATTATAAGCATATGAAGAGATGTTATATCGCACATGCCGAGGATAAGATCGGCACAAAAGTTTACCCTCAGATAGAGGAGCAGCTGTCCGAAAACGGAAGCATCGTCAAGCCGCTCCTTGTCATCTTCACGTCCGATAATGCCAACTTCGGATGGTATTCGAGAATGCTGTCCAATTCTTTTCCCGAAGCGACTGTCATAGGAACCACTTCAAACGTGATATATTCAAATAAAGGAACAGCCAGGACAGGTCTTACGGTACTTGCCGTGACCATGGGCGTAAGTGTTACGTCCGGACTGCTGTTTGAGGCCAGCCGTTATCCGAAGCGTTCCGCGGACTCGATCCGGAAGGCCCTTAACGGTTTTCCCGCAGATAACAGCGTGTGCCTTGAGTTTAATGCATCAGCCGAAAACTGTGAGGAGCTGATCATGGACACCTTCCGGGATATCATGCAAGATACAGGAATGCCCCTTGTTGGCTGTTCGGGCTCAACTGCCGAGAATCCCGACAGACCGTCTGCAGTATCGCTTAACGGGATACTCTACATGGACACATGTGCTTTTGTCCTTATCCATAACGAGATGGGAAAGATCTCGATCGTAAAAGAGAATATGTTCAAGCCGACAAAGCATTTCTTCATCGCAACGGATGTCGACTGTGATGCGAGAAAGGTTTATGAGTTCGATCATAAGGGGGCAACGGGAGTTGTCGCAAATGCCCTTGCCATACCCGAGGATGAACTGTCCGCAAATACCTTCTTCCATCCGCTCGGGCGTATCGAGGACGGAGATCTGTCAATAGTGGGAGTACGGGAACTGTTTTCCGATAACAGCATGAGCTTTTTCTCGAGGATATACAACGAGACAAGGGTTGAACTGCTCGACCCCATAGAACCTGTTGAGGATGTCTGGGCTGATACAAGCGCAAAGGTACATGCCAACATCCCGGAGCCGTCATTCTCGGTCATCATAAACTGTTTTTCGAGAATGAGGTATTTTGTCGAACAGGGGAAGTTTGCGGAATACGACCGGTCTCTTGCCGAAGAATACGGCGATTTCATCGGGCTGTCCGGACACGGGGAGCAGTTCATGTACAAGCATCTTAACCAGACAATGCTGATTCTGACCTTTGAATGATATTGCAGGTGAGCCATGAGACGATATAACGACGGAATGATATATACAAATGACAGCTGTGTTGCCTGCAACCACTGTGTCCATGTCTGCCCTGCGGTTGGTGCGAACGTATCATCCAATGACGAGGGAAGGATCAGTGTGGATGTATCCGACAAGAACTGTCTGCACTGCGGTACATGCATCAGGGGATGTGCCCATCACGCGCGCCGGTTCCACGACAGTTTTGATGATCTTCTCCTCGACATTAAGAGGGGAGCACAGGTTCCCGTCATCATCGATCCGGCGTTTATCGTAGCATATGGAGAGGAAAAGGCGAGAAGTATTTTCGGGTATCTTAAGTCGATAGGTATCACGGGGATATATGACGGATCCATAGGTGCCGACATAAGCGTATATCTTCACGCAAAGTATCTTCGTGAGAATGTGGGCGAACAGGGAGTGTGCGAGAAGTTTCTGGCACATAACTGTCCGGGCTTTTCCAATTACGTGTCAAGGTATGCACCCGATGCGCTTGACAGGTTCATTCCCGTCCAGCTCCCGAGTGTGTGCGCGGCCATATACTACCGCAAGTACAAAAAGATCACCGGAAGGTTTGCGCTGTTGTCGCCTTGTACGGCAATGTATGATGAGTTCTCGTCATTTAACTCGGGCAGGAACATAAACTATCTCGTAGGATTTTCCACACTTCTTGAGCATATAGGGGATACCGATATCTCAAAATACGATGCATGGTTCGATCTTGACGAGCAGACCATGGGATCGGTCATCTGCGAGAACGGTATGTTCTCAGATCTTGTGTCATCGTATTTTGCGCCCGGCAGGCTCTTTAAGACCAATGCCGGCATTGGACACAGGTTTGAGGGGATCATCAAATCGGAATCCATCAAGTCCAAACAGATGCACCCGTTTATGGTGACCGTGGATCTTTGCGACTGGGGATGCATAGTCGGACCTGCCATCGATCCGTCAACCGTTGATCAGGAGCAGGCCGTAAACAGGTTCGAATACCTGTATGAGAGGTCGATGAAGTCCGAAGTAGACAGTAAATGCTCGCCGGATGAACGGTTTGAAAAACTGTCCGAGCGGTTTTCGGAACTTAATACTTTTGATTTTGTCTGGGAGGGAGAAGAGAATTATCATCAGAAATGCCGCGTTCCCGAGCATGTGATAGAAGAGATATTTACGTCTATGCACAAGACGACCAAGGTCAAGAAGGAACTTGACTGCCAGGCGTGCGGTTACCTTAGCTGCCGGGAGATGGCCAGTGCCCTGGCCAACGGATATTCGAGGATAGAGGACTGCGTCCACTATCTGAACGATGAACTGAAGAATCAGCTCGGTATCGACTCGCTTACGGGACTGTATAACCAGAGAGGGTTCTATTCATCAGCCACCAGGCTTGTTGCAGACAATCCGGATAAGAGATACATTCTTGCCATCGGTGACATAAACGGCCTCGGCGGTATCAATGACCTGTACAGCAATACCGGCGGGGATATTGTCATATCATATGTTTCCAAGGTGATCTCGGAGTTTGCGGATGGCAGGGGACTGTGCGCGAGGATGGGCTCGGGAACTTTTGCCGTCATATTCGAGAATACTAAAGAGAATATCGAGAAGCTCAAGGCTGATACACAGGTATCGATCGCTCATCTCGGAATGGAATATCCGCTGTCGATCAAGTTCGGACTCTATGATATTGGGGACAGATCCGTTACGATGGGCCGTGCGGTGCTGTATGCGACATATGCCTACAGAACGTCCAAGGATAAGAGCCGCAATACTTATGTTTTCTATACCGATGAGATGTCAAAGAGCATGTCCGAAGAAGCCGAGGTGACTCAGAAGATGAAGAGCGCGATGGCAAACGGCGAGTTTGTGCTCTATTTCCAGCCCAAGTACGATCATGACTCCGGCGATATGGTGGGAGCCGAGGTGCTCTCGAGATGGATCAGGCCTGACGGGCAGGTGATCAGTCCGGGTGTGTTCATTCCGGTATTTGAGAAGAACGGATATATCTCTGAGCTTGACAGGTATGTGTGGAAGACGTCGTTTGAAACCGTGTCGCGGTGGATCGAGGCAGGAAAGAGCGCGATTCCGGTGTCTGTCAATATATCCAGGATAAGCCTTCTCGATGAGACGATAATCCCGTATATCCGGGGTCTTAAGGAACGTTATCCCAAGGCTTCGGAGTATGTGCAGTTTGAAATAACGGAAAGCGCCTATGCGGGAAATACCGATGAGATCTTCGGACGTGTTGCGCATATACAGGAGATGGGATTTAAGATCAACATGGACGATTTCGGAAGCGGCTACTCGTCACTTAACCTGTTAAAGGATGCTCCGATCGACATAGTAAAGCTTGATATGGGATTCCTTCGAGGTGAGGACCACACAGACAGGGGAAAAGTCATCATATCCTCGGTTGTGAAGATGACAAGGGAACTCGGATTCGATATCATTGCCGAAGGCGTTGAGACCAAGGACCAGGCGGATACCCTAGCGTCTATGGGATGCAGCGTGATCCAGGGATTTTACTACGCCCGGCCCATGCCGGAGGACGATTTTGCCGCATCACTTAAAAGCGCATAGAGTGCCATATATATGGCGTTGGAAAAGGGCGGGAACTCCTGCCCTTTTTGTTTTACAAAAGCTGAAATTATGATAAAATATACTTTGTATGCGAAAAAGTGATAAAGAGAGCTTCGGCAGGGACTTTGAGAAGGCCTGGACCGAGGGGATGGAAAATAATAACTGGTCGCTCTTAAACGATGTGATAGTAAAGAGCGTTGATAATTTTCTCGACGGTGTCGGCGACAGGATGAATGAAGCCATGGGCCAGTCGAATGCGACGCCGCTGTCAAAAAGACACGAAGACTTTTCGGGGCAGACTCAGACGGCAAGAGCCCAGAGACAGCTCCATGCCGAACGCCAACGCCAGAGAGAACGTATGGAGGCCGAAAGGCGTGCGCGGGAGGAGGCAAGGCTTGCAAAGAGAAATGCTTCCCGAAAGAACGCACAGACAACCGCTCTTTCATTTCCGTTCAAAAATGTCGGCGCGGGTTCTTCAACGGCACTTTCGGTTGTCGGAGGGATTGGCCTGGGAGTTACAGCGGTAGCTGCCCTTACGAGTATTCCGGCGCTCATGATCGGGAGCATGTCGGCGGCAGGAGTTGCGGTATCGGCAGCCTTCATGGCCGTATTTTCGGTTGTTCTCGGAAAAGGCATACGCAGGGGCAAGATGTCACAGCTTGCCACAAGGTATGTACAGGTGATAGGAGACCGCAAGTATATCGATATCGAAACCCTTGCGCTTTCGCTTAACAGCTCTCCAAGAAGAGTCATAAGACAGATCAGGAAGATGCTCGCTGACGGATATTTCCCGCAGGGTCACCTTGACAGGGATGCCAAGACATTCATCCTTACCGATGAAGTTTTCAACCATTATCTCGAACTTGATAAGACGGAAAAACATCAGGACGTTATCGATACGACAGCCAGGAGCGAGGATGAGCCCGAGTTCCCGACACTTTCGCCCGAGGATTCTGCAGAACTTTCCAGGATGATACGTGAGGGCGAAGACTATATCTCGAAGTTTCATGCGCTTAACAGCCAGATCCCCGGTATTGAGATATCCGCAAAGCTTGACAGGCTGGAGGGACTTCTTCGCGAGATATTCTCAAACATCAGAAAACATCCCGACCAGATGTCAAGGATCCATGAACTGATGGACTATTATCTTCCGACATCGCAAAAGCTCGTTACGGCTTACAGGGAATATGACAGCATCAGTGAACCGGGCAAGGAGATACTGTCGGCCAAGAAGGATATAGAGAATACACTTGATACGATCAATGCCGCGCTCGGAAAGCTTTTGAACAGACTGTTCAAGGATTCGGTGCTCGATGTAACGACCGATGCGCAGGTTTTAAAGACAGTCCTTGTACAAAAAGGGCTTACAAACGGGATGGAAAATGATCCGTCCTATCGAAAGGAGACAGGAAATGAGTGAAGTTATCGATGCACAGGTAGTTGATGGACAGGTTGTTGAAGGAGCACAGGTTTTGGAAAAAAAGCCGGCCACGGATCCGCTCGCGGATCTTCTTGCAACTCCTCAGAAGGCTCCGATAGTTGAGACCAAAGAGGATGAGCTGTCGCCTGAAGACCGTGAAACAGTTGAAAGATTCGTATCGCAGATAGATATCAAGGATTCGCAGATGGTACTCCAGTACGGTGCCGCCGCACAGAAGAATGTGGCCGAGTTTTCGGAGGGTGCCCTTAAGAGCGTCAAGACAAAAGACATGGGAGAGATCGGGTCCATGCTGACCGGGGTGGTGACCGAACTTAAGGGATTTTCCGTTGAGGAGCAAAAGGGTGGATTTCTCGGGCTCTTTAAAAAGACCGGGAACCAGCTCACTTCGCTTAAGGCAAAATACGACAAGGCGGAGGTCAACGTCAATAAGATAAGCAAGGCCATGGAGGGACACCAGCAGGTGCTCCTTAAGGACGTCGCTATGCTTGACAAGATGTACGATGAAAACCTTGACTACTTCAAGCAGTTAAGCCTTTATATAATCGCCGGCAAGAAGAAACTTGACGAAGCAAAGACGACCGAACTTCCACGTCTTCTTGCAAAGGCCGAAGAGAGCGGACTGCAGGAGGACTCGCAGGAGGCGAGGGATTACGCGGCCATGATCGAGCGATTCGAGAAGAAGATCTATGATCTGGAGCTTACAAGGAACATTTCCATGCAGATGGCTCCTCAGATACGTCTGATCCAGAACAACGACACCATCATGGCAGAGAAGATCCAGTCAACGCTTGTTAACACGATACCTCTGTGGAAGAGCCAGATGGTCATTGCTATCGGACTGGATCATTCCGCTGATGCCGCAAAGGCTCAGAAGGAAGTTACCGATATGACAAACGAGCTTCTCAAGAAAAACGCGGAAGCACTTAAGATCGCATCGGTTGAATCCGCAAAGGAGAGTGAGAGAGGCATCGTGGATATCGAGACTCTTACCGAGACGAACCGTATGCTCATAGAAACATTCGATGAGGTCATGAAGATCCAGGCGGACGGCAGGGAAAAGAGGCTTGCTGCTGAAACGGAACTTAACCGTATCGAGACAGAAATGAAGGACAAGATACTGCAGATCAGCAGGGAAAGCCTGAAAGTTGAATAGTTTCATTTACTTTGATCATTGCGCTCTCATAGTTGAGGCGATCATACTGTTCTCGCTTATCGTCCGGAAGATGACAAGGGGAAGGGTCAACAGGTGGGCACTCCTTCTCATCGGCGATATCATGATAACTACTGTTGCCGATGTATGCGCGCTTACATTTGAGGCTCTTGACATCACAAGCAACACTGTCAGGTATATTGCCAATATGTTCGACATTTTGGGCACCACTCAGACATCGGTGATCTTCTGCGGTTATCTGTTCGCCCTGATCGGTATCTGGCATAAGATGCATGAAAGACGTGCGCTCATGTATGTTTATGCTGTTCCGAGTATCATCATGATACTGCTCGTGGTCATTGTAAATCCGTTCACGAAGCTGATCTTTTGGATAGACGACAGTGGGATATACCACAGGGGACCGCTGTATTTCGCACTGTATGCCCTGGCATATTCCTATGTGCTTGTCGGGTATTACGAGGTTATCAAATACCGCAGACTCTTCTCGTTCCGTAAGATGTTCAGTATCCTGCTGGTGTTTGTTATCATGGTATGCGCGAGCATCATCCAGGGGGTTTTCCCCGACCATTTTGTTCAGATGTTCTTCCTGTCTGTCACGTTCCTTATCACGGTCCTGGGTGTCCAGTCACCGGAAGAGAGGATGCATGGCAGTACCGGACTGTTTTCCATGAACGCGTTCGTACAGGATATTTATAAATACAGGACACTTAATGCACCTATCGGTGTGACGATGTCGGTTATGACAAACTATAATGCGCTCACCGAGATGCTCGGGTACTTCACCGTACAGTCGATAATATCAGATACTGCCGGCAGACTTGAAAAGTGGGCAAAGTCAAGCCGCATCGATGCGGATCTGTATTACCTCGGCGGCGGAAGGTTTGCCGTCATCACGGATGACAGATACGAGGAAAACTGGCTTACCATATCCCAAGGCGTGAATGCCGTACTTGCCAGGGAAGCCGAGGTGGGCGAGATGTCCGTAAAGGTCATGAACAATGTCTGCTTCATCGCCTGTCCCAAGGACATCGACGATCCGGAATTTCTGTTCTCATTTGACGGGCGTCTGGAAAAAGAGGCGTACAGCGGTGAGCTCCGCTACGCGGAAAAACTGTTTGACAAGAAGCGGTTTGAACTTCGCCGTGACATTGCAAAGGTAATAGACAGAGCATTTGAGGCCAAGCTATTTACACTTGCTTTCCAGCCGGTGTATTCGGAAAAGGACCACCGGTATGTAAGAGTGGAAGCATTCCTGAGACTTAATGATCCCGAATTCGGCCAGATATCTCCGGATCTTCTTATCAGTGAGGCTGAAAAGATCAACTCGATACATGCGATAACGACATTTGTCATCGAGGAGGTTTGCCGGTTTATTTCCATGCCGGATTTTCTGCTGCTCGGGTTTGAGCTTGTCGAGATCAACCTGTCATCGACACAGTGCATGTGGAGCGATCTTCTTCCCGTACTGCTGTCCACAATGAGAAACTATAACGTCCAGGCCAAGAATATCGGGTTTAATATCACCGATGTCGACAGCCAGGAAGTCTTCGACAAGATGTGCGACAATATTAACGCACTTTCGCAGGTAGGGTTTACCATATTCATGGATGATTTCGGAGCCGGGATATTTGAGGTTGAACGTATCGCCAAGATGCCTCTTTCGGGTATCAAGCTTGACCGTTATTTTGTCAGGGAAGGCCTGAGGAGCGATAATGATGCCGTATTTGCCGGAAGCCTTCGCATGATAAAGGATCTTGAGATAGATGCAGTGGCAGTCGGAGTTGAAGATGAGACAATGCGTGACCGCCTTGTCGAGGAAGGATGTAATTACCTTCAGGGATATTATTACTGCAGGCCGCTTGAAAAGAAGGAGCTTATCAGGTTTATCCTGATGGGTTAGGAGAAGGATGACGACCAATATTGCCAATGACATAGTCACATATGATTACTGTGCATTCGTACTGCTTCTGATCATCGTGGCCTATTATTTCCGCACGAGTGTTCACGGAACGTACAGGGCCAGGATAATGACACTTATCGTCATGGTTACCATGGCGGCTTCTGTTTGCGATGCCACCAGAGTGAGGTTTGCGAACCTTCCGCAGGTATCCGAGGCCAGAAATTTTGCTGTAAATTATGTATATCTGGCATTCCTGTCGCTTATCACGCCCCTGTTTTTGCTGTATGTCCTTGCAACAACGGACATGTGGCACAAGTTTTCTAAGGTCAGGATAAGGGTCATATTGCTTGCAGCACCTGTTGTTGCGTTTAATGTCATCCTGCTGGTCAATTTTATAAGGCCTGTCGCGTTTGAGATAGGACCGGACAGGATGTTCATCAAATACTGGGGCTATTATCTCGGATATGTGATCTTCCTGTTTTACATGGCAGTCACGGCACTGTTTATCAAAAAAAGAGTTGCTCCTCTGGACCGCAAGAGAAACTTTGTGCTTATGGCACCCATAATCGTTGTCGCATGCGGAATGGTCGTAAATGTGGCTGCTGTTCATCATCATGTCATCTGCTTTGTCGTAACCATATGTATTCTCATGCTGATACTGATAAACAGAAGAGTCGAAGATTCGGTCGATATCGCGACGGGAATGCACACATACAAAGTGTTTGCCGAGGACATGGATATCAACTTCAAGACCGGCAAGAAGATGGACATTATACTGCTCAACATAGTGAATTATAAATATGCCATCAGGATCGTCGGATATGATGCCATGATGGCTATGATGACTCCGGTATCTTCCGAGATACTGCGTATAATGAGAAGGTACCATGCGCAGTTCATGTGCTATTACAACGGCGACGGCAAGTTTGCGATAGAACTGTCCCAGAAGCATTTTTCGTATGCGCGCGAGATCGCTGATGAGATAGGCCGGTCGATACGCCAGAACATAAGGCTGGAAGTGGCCGACTTTGAACTTGAGATCAACACATGCCTTGTCAACTGTCCCGATGACATTTCGGATGTTGATTCGCTCTTCATGCTGATATCGGATCTCGATCTTGCCGAGGCGGACGGAAGAGTGGTTTCGGCATCGAGTATTACCGATACAAAAGAGTTTACGATGAAGAAGGAAATGTCGACGATAATCGACAGGGCTCTTACCAATCATTATTTCTCGGTATTCTACCAGCCGATATATGATACCAGAACCGGAAAGTTCTCATCTGCCGAAGCACTTCTTAGGCTTCGCGATCCCAAGTACGGATACATCTCACCGGCGCTTTTCATACCGATCGCGGAAAAGAGCGGAGCCATACATGCCATAGGAGGATTTGTCCTCGAAGAGGTCATAAAGTTCATTGCATCGCCTGATTTTGAGCCTCTGGGGGTTGATTATATCGAGATAAACCTGTCAGCGATGCAGTGCCTTCGAAGCGATCTGTCGGCCGATATCATCGCACTTGCATCCAAATACAACGTCGATCCGGCAAAGGTCAATCTCGAGATAACCGAGACCGCAAGCGGGTATTCACAGTCGAAGCTGTACGGAAATATCCAGGCGTTGTCGGATTACGGATTTACCGTATCGCTTGATGACTTCGGCACGGGATATTCAAACCTTATGAGGATAGCATCCCTCCCGCTTGATATAGTAAAGCTTGACCGTGTGTTTGTGCTGATGGAAGAAGGCGGCGGTCATCATGTCATAATCAGGAACCTTATCAAGATGCTCAAGGATATGAAACTGAGAGTGCTAGTTGAGGGCGTGGAGACAAAAGAGATGCTTGATTCGTTCGTGCAGATGGGGGTCGACGAGGTACAGGGCTTCTATTTTTCAAAACCGCTTACCAAATCCGCGTATATCAGATTTTTGAACGCACAGACACATTCGGCATGATCATCATAAAAAGTGGAAAAATTGTCGGATTTCTGATATTATATGATCAGAATATAGAGGAGGAGACAAAATGCTTGCTACATTAATCCCTTTATTTGACCGTAACTCCGCTGTCAGCGCATATTCGGTTTTTGCACAGAAACAGAACTTCCTTTTAAATCCCAGTATGCTCGGTACGGGATCGCTTGACGGTGCCGGTGCGATACTCGGACTCGAGGTTGTAGAGAGCCTCGGTGCCGGAACACTTTCCGATAATCAGGAAGTGTTTGTGGAACTGTCCAAGATATCGATGTTCTCACCGATCGAGGATGTCTGTACAATGCCGCATGACAAGGTTGTCCTTCTGTTTGACCATAATGTTCCGGCCGAGGATATGTATATTAAGAGACTCCAGCAGCTCAAATTCATGGGTTACAAGCTGGCGATCAGAAACCTTGCAATAGAGCAGTTCAAGGAGTATGCTCCGATACTCCAGCTTCTTGATTATATAATGCTTGACTACAAGAAGATGAATATGGAGGCAGCCAGGAACTTCTTCTCCAAGGTATATCCGGATATGTCACTCATCGCCGTAAACGTTGACTCTATCGAGGATTTCGAGGAGCTTGCAAAGGGCGAGGCATATTCGCTTTACGAAGGTGATTTTTACAGACTTCCCGTAACAAAGGGCAAGACAAAGGTTTCTCCGCTGAAGGTGAACTACATAGAACTTCTGAAGATCGTAAACAATCCCGACTTCGAGCTGACCAAGGCAGCCGACATTATCGGAAGGGATACGGCGCTTGTCATTGACCTTCTCAAGATGGTCAACCATATGGCCGTCAATTCCGAGATCACTTCGATAAGACATGCGGCAGCAATGCTCGGACAGAAGGAACTGAAGAAGTGGATCAATGCGGTCGTATCCAAGCAGCTGTGTGCCGATAAGCCCAATGAGATCACGAGACTGTCACTGCTTCGTGCTAAGTTCGCGGAGAATCTCGCCACCACTTTCGAGATGGCATCCCTTTCATCGGAACTCTTCCTTACGGGACTGTTCTCGGTACTTGATATCATACTCGACAAGCCCATGACAGAGGCCCTCAAGATGGTCAATGTTTCCAAGGAGATCACGGAAGCGCTTGTTGACAGGAAGGGTGAGATGGCCAAGGTGCTTGATTTCATCGAGTGCTATGAGATAGCTTCATGGACAGAGCTGTCACGCCAGATGATACTGTATAACATCAAGGAAGGACCTGTATATGATGCGTATGTAGAAGCACTTTCATGGTACAGGGATCTGTTCGGCGAAGAGACAGCCAAGAAGTGATCACCGGCAGGACTAAGCTATGATGGGTTACGCGATTACATCGATCGTCGATGATCATATTAATATCAAACATGATTACCGGGACGAACTGGACGGGTTCATAATGCTGCTCAAGAGCATAGAAGGGGATGTGAACGGCAGGATCATCCAGATGGACGGTGATGATGTCAGATATACGATCCAGAACGATCCGTACGATCTGATATTCAGGTGGGACGGAGACCGCAAGACTTCGGTGATCGTACCCGATCTTTCAAACATTGATGCGGTAGTTGAGATGCTAAAGCGTCACTTCGACAGACTTAACAACTGATATTAAGCTCCTTCGGTGCGGAGGAGCTTTTATTTTTTACGATATGGAACAACTCTATGCCGACATAATCGTTGATATCTCCCATGAGAATCTTGACCGTACATTTGCGTACAGAGTTCCCGAGGGGCTTGCCGGATCCGTTGCCGTGGGCGACCGGGTCCTGATACCGTTTGGGAAGGCTAACAGACAGATCACCGGTTTTGTCCTTGAACTTCGCGACACTTGTCCGATAGATCCCGGTATGGTCAAGGACATAATATCGGTAACGGGTGACGATCTTCTTGTCGAGCAAAAGCTCATAATGCTCGCTTACCGGATGAAGAGCAGATACGGCTCAACGATGAACCGCTGTCTGGCGACCGTGCTTCCGATCAAGAAGAAGATAAAGGCAGTACAAAAAAGAGATGTTGTGCTCCTTCTTTCTGCGGATGAGGCAGCAGCAGAGCTTGAGGAGATGAAGA
>JAFRIL010000178.1 GCA_017432845.1 Lachnospiraceae bacterium
AGCTCTATTGTATGACCGCAGTACGGGATAAGGACCCGCTTCTTGCGGATGATACATCCTTCGGTCTTTGCTGCGAGAAAATCATATGCCTCCTTTGTCAGCGGAAGGTTATATTCCTCGTGGGCAAGGGATGTGTTATCGCCGCCCACACCCTTATAGGTCATGTAATACTTCTCGTCTTCGCGACGGACGCGTATCACCGGATCATCGGTAAGGTATGCCTGTTCGATGATGTGATATTCGAAACCATCGATATCATCCGGAAGTCTTTTTATCGTAAATTTTCGTTCGATTTCCATTCCCATGTGTGATATTATACCATAAAAGACAATTCACGGACTTATTATCGGGAGGAACGTATGATGGTATATGTATTTCTTGCTGACGGTTTTGAAGAGATAGAGGCACTTACACCCGTTGACCTTCTTAGGCGTGCGGGCGTTGAGGTCAGTACGGTTTCGATCTATCCGGACAGGCGTAACGTTACCGGAGCGCGCTCTGTTGAGGTCGTTGCAGACACGACGATCGACAGGATACAGGAAAATGCGGATATATACGTCCTTCCCGGAGGAATGCCGGGTACCGTAAACCTTTTGGAATGCGGACCGCTCATGGATCTTATTGACAGGGCAAACAGCGAAGGGAGAAAAATTGCTGCCATCTGTGCCGCGCCTGCCAGGATACTCGGACAGAGGGGTATGCTGAAAGGGAAAAAGGCGACATGCTACCCCGGACTGGAAGATCTTCTGGAAGGAGCAACACCTGTTATCGAAACGGTTGTTACCGATGGAAATATCACTACTTCCAGGGGTTTGGGCACTGCCGTGGATTTTGCGTGTGAGCTTATTACCTTGCTTTGCGGCAAGCAAAAATCAGATGAGATCAGGTCCTCGGTCGTAGCCTGAGCTCTGGTGATTTTTCACATAAAACACCGTTTGCTTTTGTTGATTTTTTAATCTTGCACATTTTTTGATTCGTGTGATATCATCTGTTTCACGAACAAATTCTTTTTGCAGTTTTTTGCAGATCTTGCGATATCTCATCGCGAAGATTCCAGATTGTTTATTTTACACTAACAGGAGATGGCAATGCCGGTTTCTTATTTTTCTGGCAGATTGTCTTCCTATACCGTCGGAAGGGACAGCGTGTGCAGCCTTGTACTTGACGGCCCTTTTGTTTCAAGAAGACATCTGAGCTTTTTATCCGTCACATGTGATGTTGCAAGGATCAGTGTATCCGGCAAGAACGGTGCGGAAGTTAACGGAATAAAAGTAAATAAAGGTTACACAGGCTATGTCCGTGCGGGAGACAGTATCAAGGTCGGAGAGTACATGATCGTGTGGACGGGCGAGGACATAAAGGGCGGTATTTTCTGCCGTGCGGCAAAAAGACACCCGGGAGCGGATACCACACCTTTTGAGATCGAAGGGCCTCCGCCCAGAAAAGCGCCGGAAAAGCCGTCGGTAATGCTTGCTGCGGGACCGGCACTTACGATGGCCATACCGATACTTCTCGGCGCGGGAAGGTCTGTCGCCGTCCTGTCCAGTGTGTTTGCATTTATGTGGGCAGCCGCTAACGTTATGTTCCGGATCAGGAAACAGCGGTCGGAAGAAAAGCGGAGAAGGAATATATATACGGCATATCTTGAAGAACGCGTAAATATGCTGAAAGAGCGTATTACAATGGCTGCATCTGCCCTGTCTTCCATGTATCCGGCCATTGGCGCGTTCTTTGCCGCCGGGGGCGATCCGATGCTTATATGGAATGCTGACCCGGAGGATGGGACATATCCCGTAAGGATCGGTACCGGAACCGTCGAAAACCCGGTACCAATCGTTGTGCCGAAGGAAAGGTTTGCGGGAATCGATGACTCACTAAAAGAGCTCCCAGGCAGGATCAGGGATAAATACGCCAGTATACCGGGCGCACCTGTCTGTATACCGCTCGATGATAAGGTATTTAACACCTTTGTCATAGATTCGGACAGGGACGTAAGTATGCTGTCTTCATTCATCCTGCAGATAGCATCATCATATTCGCCGGATGAGGTTTCCTTTATGACGGATCTTGGGGAAGATATGAAAGAGAAGATCAAATGGATCACGTATCTTCCGCACTATATAAAAGAAGGCCGGGAGCGGGAAAACGTCATTTTGACTGTATCGGTCACCGACAATGTGAACAGCGGATACCGCTTTCTGGCAAGAGGGCACAGGGTGATACTGGCGGCGTATGGCTTGTCGGACCTACCTTCCGGAATGTCAGATGTCATAAACAGGAGCAGGGACTGTTTGCATATAAGTTATGACATGGCCGATGCCGACCTTTGCTTCTCATACGCGTCATCCCTTTCGCGGATGTGGACAAGGGATATGACAAGCAGTGGTGTTCCGTCCGGGGTTTCTTTTTCGGAGATGATAGATATTCCGGCAGGTACGGGGGATATCGCTTCAAAAGAGGCGGCACTTTGCAGGAGCATATGCTCGTATTACGAAAAGTGTGATGTGACGGCTTTTTTCGGTGCACCCATAGGTATGGCAGCCGGAAGAAAAAAAGTGATACTTGATCTTAACGAAAAAGCAGCGGGGCCTCACGGACTTATCGCCGGAACGACCGGAAGCGGAAAAAGCGAGCTTTTGTCAACGATGATCCTTTCCTTTGCCGTAAGATATCCGGCTGATAAACTGGGATTCTTTTTGGTCGACTACAAGGGTGGGGGTATGTCAAATCTGTTCGCACATCTTCCGCACCTTCTCGGAAGCATCTCGAACCTGTCACGGACGGAGGCAGAAAGGGCGATGAAGGCGCTTAGGAGCGAAAATCTCAGAAGACAGAGGATATTTGCCGAGCATCATGTTAACAATATCGGTGATTATACGAAGTTGTACGATGAGAAAAAAGCCGACATCCCGCTTCCACACCTTCTGCTGATCATAGACGAGTTTGCGGAACTGAAGAGAGAGGCCCCCTCTTTTATGGACAGTCTTATAAGCATTTCGCAGGTCGGAAGAAGTCTTGGGATCCACCTGATACTCGCCACTCAAAAACCGGCGGGCGTTATAGACGACAAGATACGCGGGAATTCAAGATTCCGTATCGCATTGCGACTTGTGGAAAAGAATGATTCAACGGATCTGATCGGAAGAAGCGACGCCTGTGCGATCAAAGAATGCGGAAGAGCCTATCTGCAGGTAGGAAACGATGAGGAGTATGTCTGTTTCCAGAGTGCATATGCGATGGGCCCGGTATCGGAGAAGAGCCGTATCCGCATATTTACAGACCCGTTCTGCGATAAAGAGATCATACGGGAACAGCCGTATACCGGCCCGGAAAGATCGTGGTATGAGCTTACAATGTCTGCGATTAATCTTGCCGATAAAAGCATGGATATCAGAAAACCTGAGCCTCTCTGGCTTCCGCAGCTTGCGGACTCGATAGAAGATGACAGAGCATTTGCCGTATTTGACAATGTTTACATGCAGTCATATGAAAAGGCTGTGTATGATCCCGAAAAGATGGGCCATATCCTGATCATGGGAAGGAGCGGAGCGGGAAAGAGCACGATGCTGATGTCCATCATAACCCACTTGGAAGACGGAACAGCGTTTTATGCCGTCGATCTTGGCGGAGGAGAGCTTGGAAAGCTTTCCGGACACCCTTTTTGCGGCGGTGTTGCCGGCGCCGATGACACGGCAGATATCATCAGGATGACCGGGTTTGTGAGCGATATCGTAAATGACAGGAAAAAGATGAGGGGAAGATGCGGCATGGAGCCGGAGAGGATAATACTTCTGATAGATGATATAGTAGCGGCAAAAAAGGCTGCGGATGATGAGTTCTCGGAGCATATCGCCACGATCCTGACATTCGGAAAAGCGGTAAATGTTTATGTGATCGCCACAACGCTTGGTACAGGTGCGGTCAAAGAGGAGAGATTGTTTGACACATTCTTCTTCCTCGGAAATGAGGATATATACTCTGTTGCGTCAATGCTGAGGGTTGCATCATCTGCTGTACCGGTTGCCCTGGATATTCCCGGAAGGGGAGTCGGGTTGTGGGATAAAACAGCGCTTGAATTCATGACTGTAAGGCCGAAGATGCTGACTGACAGAGCGCCACCAAAGAAGCGGGCCGTACCGTTTCCTCATGTTCCGAGGCGTCCCTGCCTTGATGATCTTTTAGAGCGGGCGAAGATATCGCATCATGAGGGTATACCGGTAGGTTTTGAAGAAAAAAGCGGAAAGCTGTACCGTATCATGCCGGGGAGGATAGGCTGCTTCCTGATAGCAGGCAAACATTACAGCGGCAGGCACACACTTCTGTTTAACATTTCACTGATCGCGCCGTCTTACGGAATGAATATCGTAAGGGCCGATACGTACGAGGCGTTTATCTGCGCCGCAAGGGATTCCGATGAAAAAACAATGATCATGACCGTAAGCATAGAAGGTCTGCTTGGTGATTTTTACGAGAAAGCACACAGCAGCGAGGAGGAGGAAGAGTTTGCCTCGTATCTGAAAAATCCGCCGCCCGGACAAAGAATAAAAACAAGACGCCCGATGGTCGTCGGGGTGATCGAAAATGAAGTTCCGGCAAGGTGGGCCGGAAGAAAAATATACAGTTCATTGGCCGAACATCCGTTCGGGATCGTGATGGGAGGGTGCCTTGATGAAGCGAGGATCTTTGACTGGAAATATCTTCCTTATTCGCTCCTTCAAAAGCCTCTTAAGAGGTGCGTGGGAGCAGTCTTCGATCCGGAGGAAAAAACCGGGAAAATAGATGTGATCATACCGGAGGTAATCAGTGTGGATAACTTGCAAAGCCTCTGAAACAGGGAATTAGTAACAGATGCTATTATTGGAATTGATTTTTCCCGAGCAAAATTTAAGACTTTTTTCAACAGTGGAAGGTTCCGTTTCGGTGGAAGAATTCCGAAGATTTATCGAAGAATTTTTTGAATTAAAAAACACGTGTATTCTATTCAACGGATCACTGATCGAAGACGATGGAAAGAGTCTTTTTGAAGCGGGAGTTCATACCGGAACGGGGGTGATGATATGTGAGCACTTTAATGGTTGATTATGCCTTGTTTTGTAACAGGACCAGGCAGTTGTCGGAACTGTTCATGAAGCTTGGCAAGGAAGTGGAGGCCATTACATGCTATACGGCAGAGCTGGATATCTTCTGGGACGGCGGGGCCAATAAAGCCTATATAGGAAGAGTCGGACAAAACCTGTCCGCCATAGGCGAGATAACCGTAAAGATAAGGGATACGATACGTATCCTTGGGCTGGTGCTGGATATCTACATGGAAAACGAGACAAGGATACAAAGATTGATAGGAGAATACAAGATATGAGTCAGAAGACGAGACAGGAGATCGAAATTGATTTTACAAGAGCCATCGACCAGGCTGCCGAACTCGAAAGACTTGCAGTGGATCTATCCAGGATCGCGAACAGCGGTGTCGATCCTGCGATGATCGTCATAAAAAACAGCTGGACGGGCAGTGCAAGTGAGTCAATGCCATATGACACAAGGCGTGCAATGGCTGATATTTACAATGCTGCAGACGATCTCCTGCGGGTCGCAAAGAATATCAGAACGACTGCAGATATTGTATACAATGCGGAGAAAAAAGCACTCAAACTGTGCTTTTGACCGAAATAGTCTATAGTTATGTAAACAAGAAAGGAGATATGGACAATGTCATTTTATCAGGTCGACAGCAGGAGCCTTCGGACCAAAAGAGAAGAACTCATCGGACTCGTCCAAAGGTTTCGGACAGAAAAGGAAACACTGATTTCACGGGAGTCGGCGCTTCTTGCCATGTGGGAAGGGGATGCAAAGGAGGCTTTTCACTCGGTGTTTGTCAAGAATTCCGGAATGCTTGATGCATTTGCGGAGGTTATAGACCAGTATATAGGCGTCATTGAGGCTGTAGCAGACAGGTATGATGCCGCAGAACAGAAGAATATCGGGAGGTGCGTATAATGTCGGATATCTTAAAGGTTACACCGGAGAAACTGATAGAAACAGCAGGAGAGTTCGCCAACACGGAGGCTAACATCAGGTCTCTTACTACCGAGATGACGGCCATTGTTGACAGCTTCAAGCCCATCTGGCAGGGCGAGGCGGCAACGGGCTTTGCAAACAGGTTTGCCGCATTGTCTGATGACATGGCAAGGCTGTACTCGATGATAAGGAAGCATTCCGAGGATCTTACGGAAATGGCCGAAGAATACAGAATGGCCGAGTCACAAAGCGGTGATCTTGCCGCCGGTCTTGTTACGGAGGCGATAAGTTGAGTATGCATGTATGCCCACAGACACTTGTGCTTGTCGATAACGATCTTTCGGTATCGAGCGTAAATCAGAAGCTTATAAAGAGCACGCTTAAGTATATGTTTTATCATGCCCCTTCTGACAGGACTTTCTGCCTTGCCACTTATGGTCACGATACGGAGAAAGCGGAGGAGTTTACCGGTAACATTAACGACCTTGTCTGCGACGCGGATAAGATGGAGTTTACGGATAAGGATTCCAATATTTACGATACGCTGACCGAGGTCATCACAAGATGGAAAGAATCCGATTTTGCGTGCAGGGATATTGTCGTGTTCACTGACGGACTCGAAGGCGTTGCCGAAAATCATGAGAAAGAGGAACTGTACTATCTCATAGAGAACAGTGAGTATCCGGTATACGTCGTATTTGCCAACCAGGAGAACAATCAGGATGCCAGAAAGGGACTTGCCGCAGTCAGTGTGACAAGCGGCGGAAAGATAACTGATACCGAATTTGAAGGATCCGACGGTGCGGTGGACCGACAGATAACAGAGAAGATATTTGCTGCCATGGACGAGTACACGCAGGTGCACTGGGCAAAATATGAGGAAACAGCCGGGGAGGAAGAGACCCTCCCCGGGGATGAGGACGATACCGAAGAAGAAGGAAAGGAGCAAACAGATGTTGAAGAAGAAATACTTCCGGAAGAATATGCAGGCTCATACTCCGCAGAGCCGAGAGTCGTATATGAATATAATAAAGAGCAGGGAACTTTTGAAGGCACAAAAACGCTGGTTCTATCGGCGCTGCTTATAGCGGCGGGACTGTTGGCAGGAATACTCGGAGGGCTGGTCATCATGAAGCGGCGAAGGGCAGCGGCAGCAGCCATTCCTGTAAAGGCCGGCGATGATGAGGAACTGTTTGATGACTATGATCTGAAGGGACTTACAACAAGTGATCTTTCAACGTATGAAGACTGCGCCACAGTGATGCTCGATGATGAGTATTACCGCCCGACAAGACTTCTCGATGATAATGCCGTGCTTGTTACACTTTCGGACAAAGAGGATGGGATGCGACGGTTTGCGATCGCATTAAAAGGGACTATGAGCATAGGACGTTCGAACACGGATGTTGTTATTACGGGTGATGATGCCCTCTCAAAGCGGCACTGTGAGCTTTCGGAAGAAGGAGGAAAGGTATTTGTGTCGGACCTTTCTTCTTCAAACGGCACAAAGGTCAACGGCAGAAAGATCGTAAAAGAAGAACTGTTTGATGATGACGAGCTGTCGATCGGGTCGAGAACATACGGGGTAAAGATAGGATGAGGGAAGGTTATTCACAGCATGAGCTCCTGCTTTTATCTAATTTTGTATATATCCCGGCATGCATATCGGATAAGCCGATAGGGCAGATCATAGATTCTTACAGGGATAAGGACGGCTCTTTTACCGAGCAGAGCGTTGCGGCAGCGGCAGCAGGCGGAGGAATGAGTGTATCGGATGTTCGGATCGTGTTTACCGAAATGGACAGGGCAATAGAAAAGAATCCGGAATTTGGCACAATTTCAGCCAGCCGCCGCCTTAACGAGCCGTCGGTAAGGGGAATATGTTATACGGATGAAAAAGACGGCAATCCCGTAGTCGTATTTAGGGGGACGGGAGGCACTAAAGAGGCCTGGACGGATAACTTTGAAGGCGCATATTTAAAGGAGACCAAGATCCAGCATATAGCGGGGCAGTTCGTTAAAAATGAGTGCGCCATCTACAGGGACATCACGGTAACCGGACACTCAAAGGGCGGAAATCTGGCCCAATACGTGACCGTCAGGGAAAATGCCAGGGTCAAGGAGTGTATATCGTTTGACGGACAGGGCTTCGGGGATGATTTTATAAGCGAGAACAAGGAAGCGGTGAGAGCCGCATCTCCCAAGATATGCTCGGTGAGCGCATATAATGATTTTGTTAACATACTTCTCGTATCAATAGCGGGCAGATGCATATACGTCGCTAATGAGCCGTCGCTGGCGGGGGCACACTCTCCGACGACACTTCTTACGAACAATACGTTTGATGAGGACGGAAACTTCATATCGGTAAGGGCTCAGAGTCCGGTCTGTGCCGGCCTTGATATGATCACTGACAGGCTGACCGAAGCGCTTGATCCCTTTCCCCAAAGAGATAAGAAGCTGATGAGCGAAGTTGCCGGCGCTGGCATATCGGGGGCTCTTACATCAACAACGGACGGGATCGCCGAAAACAGTATAGCTCCCGCTCTCGGCGTGGCCTTATCCGGGATCGGAAAAAGAGCGGTAACGGTCAGGTACATGATAATGGGTGATCAGACACTTGCAGCGCAGTCTGTGTCGATCGATACAAAAACGATAGAAGGTGCTGCAATGTCCCTTGCATCCTGTGCAACAAAGATCGTAACGGTAAGAGAAGGTGTTGAAGCAGTAAGAGGAGATATTGAGGCAGCGATATCGGTAAAGGTGTGTGCGGCTCATGCACTGACGCGCTCCTGCGAGGAGCTTGAGAGGATAAGCCTTGTGCTTAACAGATATGCGGATATGCTTTCGGATATATGCAGATGCTATAAGGAGAGCGAACTGGCAGCTTTAATGATCGTGCAACAGTAGATGACGCATGTTCGCAGCCATTGCACGGATTATATCGTTTTTCTGGAATGGGGAGTAGCCAACAACGTCTCCGTTTGACAGTTTGAAACTGTTTTGGGACGATGACCTGATGTGATAAATATTGACGATGTCTTTTTTGCACCGGATAAAACAGTCATAGGATCTCAGCTGCTTTTCGAGAGAAGACAGAGATTCGCTTATGTCAAGGTACTGTCCGTCGGAAAGACACAGTCTTGTTACGAACTTTTCGAGAGGTATTGCACGTATGAGCTCGTCATGCCTTAAAAACCGTGTTTCATTCTTGCATCTTGCCTCTATAAGCGGGATCTTGCGGCGGGCCCATTCGAGAGAAACATCTACAAGATGACTGACCTGGCCCTTGTTTATCGGCTTTTCGATGTATATGAGGTTTTCGGGAGCGTTGACATAAGAGGAGTAGTTGATCGTTGACTCACACAGGACTATGGGGGCCTCTATCCCGCGCTGGCGGATCTTCTTGGCGATCTCCATGCCGTTTGAGGCGCCTTCGGTAACATCGACGAAGAACATGTCATATTTGACAGGCGTAGCCATGAGTGCGTCTTCGCTTCCGAACGAGTCGATATAAAGAACATCATAGTTCTCTTTAAGGCGTGCATCCTTCTCACGGTCAAGGAGACGCTCGAGCTGTTTGCGGTCGGCGATATTGTTGTCACAGATGGCAAGGTAGATGGTCATGATCTTTCTCCCGGGGTCAGTCTACAGGATCCTGAAACGAAGCGGTGCCAGAAACAGGAACCAGATCAGGATCAGCAACTGTATCCCGAGTATAGCGGGGATACCTATATAGAACTTAGGTTTCTGTGTCTTGTGGCGGAATATGCGCATACCGAGAAGGCATCCCAGACTTCCACCGAATATAGCGAACAGGAACAGGGTTGCTTCGGGAATGCGCCATTTGTTCCGGCGGGCTTTGCTCTTGTCAACTGCCATGGACACAAAGCCCGCCAGATTGATAACGGCAAAATATACAAGGACGGGTATCAGTATTTCCATACAGGATCATTTGTCCTTATCAATAGATAACATCTTCATCGCACGGACCTTACAGGACAGTCCGAACAGGTTGATGAAACCGGTCGCGTCATGATGATCATAAAGATCACCTGTTTTAAAGCTTGCGATAGACTCATTGTAGAGTGAATACGGGGAGGTTGTTCCGGCCTTTATGATGTTTCCTTTGTAAAGCTTGAACTTAACTTCGCCGGTCACGTATTTCTGGGTGCTGTCTATGAAGGCGCATACGGCCTCGCGAAGGGGAGTGAACCACTTTCCTTCGTAAACGATCTGTGCCAGGCGGTTTCCCATATCCTTCTTGAGTGCATATGTGTCACGGTCGAGGATGAGTTCCTCGAGCTGCTGGTGCGCTTCCA
>JAFRIL010000179.1 GCA_017432845.1 Lachnospiraceae bacterium
ATATCATTACGAAAAACAGATAGATCGCGGCAGCCATAAGAAGCGGCATAAATGCCGAATACGTCTGGCTCCTGATGATATCGGCACCACGAGTCAGATCGTTCATTGCGATATAACCGGCAACAGACGTTTCCTTAAGCAGCACGATCATCTCGTTTCCGAGAGCCGGCAGGACGTTCTTGATCGCCTGCGGCAATATGAAATAAAGCATTGTCTGCGTATACGAAAATCCCAGGCTCGCACCTGCCTCCGACTGTCCCCTGTCTATCGACATGATACCGGCACGGATTATCTCCGCAACATAAGCTGCGGAATTAAGTCCGAATGCAATAAATGCAACGATTATCTTCGGAACGTTTACCGATGCGAATATGACAAAATAGACTATCAGAAGCTGCAGGACCATGGGCGTTCCGCGGATGACAGTGATATACAGCTGACAGAAGGCATTTGCTATCTTCCATTTACCTGTCTTGTCATGGGTTGTCCTTACATACGCAAGTAAAAATCCAAGCAAAATACCCACCACGACCGCAACGATCGTGATGAGTAAAGTGTTCAGAAGTCCGGACAGAAGGTACATGTACCTGTCGTCCTTTATGAAATTAAGATAAAAATCTTCCTTAATGTTCATTTAAAAATCTGTTATTTAGCAGAGATATACTTGTTTATGATCTCGTCGATCTTTCCCGAATCCTGAAGTTTCTTAAGAGATGCATTGATATCGTTAAGAAGCTGTTCGTTATCCTTTGCAACACCGATAGCATACTCCTCAAGAGTGAACTCCTCGTCGATCATCTTAAGGTCAGCATTTTCACCGACAAATACCTTACCGGGCTCACGGTCAACGATAACAGCATCGATCTTACCCTGTGTAAGTGCATTGATCGCCTCAAAATACTTGGAATAACGCTCGATAGTAGCGTTCTCGATATCCTCTGCATAGATATCACCTGTTGTTCCTATCTGAACACCGATAGTCTTGCCTGCAAGATCATCGGGAGTTGCAACGGTTGAATCGTTCTTAACAACGATTACCTGAGCTGCCTCCGTATAAGGATCGGAGAAATTGATGTTCTGCTTTCTGTCTTCCGTAACAGTCATTCCGGCCATTGCGATATCAGCCTTTCCGGACTGAACAGCTGCGATTATCGAGTCAAAAGCCATATCCTCTATAACGAGTTCCTTACCGAGATCATCAGCAATCAGCTTTGCGATCTCGGCATCAATACCAACGATCTCGCTGCCCTCAACATATTCATAAGGCGGGAATGCAGCATTTGTTGCCATTACGAGCTTTCCTGACGATCCCGAACCGCATGCGCAAAGAACTGTCATGGCACATACAGCCAACATCACGATGATTGATCTTTTCATAATTATCCCTCCATATATTTATAAAAAAATACTAAATCAATTTATCATTTATGGTCATTTGTGTCAACGAAGCTTTTGGTCTTTACCTTCTATCAGCTTAAGACCCGGTGTCATAGCCTCTGTCATCGTAAGCTTCTGGTCAAATCCCCCGGTGGCAAACAACCATATATTATCGCAGTTTATCTTATTTTTTCGCACTGTTTCAACCACTTTCTCATAATCACGATAGCTCATATGCGAAGCCGAATATGAACACTTGCATGCTATCGCGCTTCCTCCGGCTGCAATCACGACAAAATCGATCGCATTATCTTTATCGTGGTATTCTTCAACAGATGACAGTCTGAAATTAAGTTGATGATTTTGCGCCAGCTGTCTTATATGCTCCATGCATAACAAAGGATATCCTTCATCGATAAAGGCATTCAGGTCGTTTTCGACATATCTTCTGTAAAATCGTTCCGCGCCCAGCACCGCAAGCGATGACAGATGAGGCATGACAAACCTGTAATAGAACTTGGTCAACGGCTCTTTTATACGGTACATGCCCTTTTGCGTATTGGCCGGATTCCCAACTTTTGCGCTTGTCATCTTTTCGACGATACCGTCTCTGATAAGATGCTTCAAATAAACGGAAAGCTTGGCCGGATCCGTTCCTGTACGCTCTGAAAGCGTGGCCAGCTTGACCGGGCCGTCGGCCATATTGATAAGCACTGTGTTATATAACAAAGGTTCTCTGATATCCGACGGCAGCATTACCGCTGGATCAGGATCGTCATTATTCCATTTTTCGAGACTGTTTATTATAATATCGCGTGTTTTTGATCCTGCCGATATAGCATCATAATAACCGCACTGCCCTCCGAAAAACGAATAGATACCGATCATATCGGCAAGCGGCATCTCGGGAAACCGCTGCGAAAACTCCGTTGCTGTAAACTCTTTCAATTTAATAACACCCGATATTTCAGATGATCTGTTACCGATCATCTTTATCATGTCATTCTCTACCCATGAGATATCATTGGAAACAAGAAGGAACATTGCCCTTCCCTTGTTGGTGTGCCTGGACAGAAGACTTGAGAGGAAGTTTATGAATGTCCTTTCCTCCTTGAGCAGATAGTGAAAATCATCAAATACAACAAGTTTCTTTTTCCCCGAATCATCATTAATATACGAGGATAAGAGCTTATCATAATCATCATTTATAAAGATGGGGAATTTGGTCTGATCGTGGAACTCCTGTACAAAGAGGCGCCGCTGCATATCAAGCGAAAACGCACCGGCACGGTAAAACAGGCAGTCCTTGTCTTTGATAAAGTCTGAAACGATCCCTGAAAGGCCGTATGACCTTTGCCCGTATAGGATTGCTATGTCGCTGGAATTCCTGGCAAATATATCCTGCAGGAACTTAAGATCGCTCTCTCTGTACATGTTAAGGAATCTGTCTGATCAGGATCTTTTCAAACTCAACCTTTGATACGGGCTTACCGAGTAAAAATCCCTGGACGATATCGATATTTCTCTCGCGAAGATAATTGAACTGCTCCTTGGTCTCGACACCTTCCGCAACAGTCTCAAAGCCGAGCTTCTGGGACATCTTGATAACACTCTCATATATTATGCTTGAGCTGTCATCCTTAAGTGCAGTCTCTATAAACGTCCTGTCGATCTTGATCGTATCGATCGGAAGCTGCTTCAGATATGACAATGAAGAATATCCCGTGCCGAAATCATCAAGGCTCACTCTCATACCAAGGCCGCGAAGTGTCTTGATCTTATCGATGACATCCTCAAAATTATTGATGAACACAGACTCGGTTATCTCTATCTCGATCGATTCGGGATTGACCCCGTACAGGCCTGCCGTATGTGACAGCGTCTCAACAAAGCTGTCCTTTTCAAGCTGAAGTGCCGAGATATTGATCGATAATATGATCGGGATATGGTATTTGCTGCGCCAGTCCGCATATGTCCTTAGCGCTTCTTTTAGTACGAAATTGCCTATAGGCACGATCGCACCGTTCTTTTCCGCTATCGGGATGAACTCTGAAGGTGATGTGATAAATCCCTCGCCCTCGGGATCAGGCCAGCGAAGAAGTGCCTCAGCTCCGCGAAGTTTTCCGTCGGCGGCAAAATATTGGGGCTGGTAGTACAGCTGGAATCCTTCTGTTTCAATGGCTTCCTTAAGCTGTTTTTCTATTGATACGTTCTTGATGAACTTATTTAATATATCTATCTCAAAATACTGGATGCCGTTCTTACCGTGTTCCTTGGCCTTATACAGAACGATCTCGGCATTTTTGATGACCTCGAGTGCAGTCCTTCCGGCATCGGGATATTCGGCAACACCGCAGGATACCGTAAACATAAGCTCGGACTTGTTGGTAAGGACAAACGGATGACGAAGTCTCTCGAGGATCTTTCTGTAGATAACATCACAGCTTCTCGTTCCGCACGGGTTATATACAGCGATGACAAATACGTCGCTTCCGAATCTTCCGACATTAACGTCTTCGGAATCAAATCCCTTCAGGTACTGGCCGAATTCCTGGACAAGTTCATCACCGAACAGCAGTCCTATAGAGTCGTTGATCTTCTTGAAGTCATCGATATCGACAAACATGATCTCAACGCTTACTTCCTCACTCTCGGCTCTCTCACACATGTCGCGGAACTTCCGGACAAAATAGTTCCTGTTATAAACGCCTGTAAGAGAATCATAAAATGCGAGGTATTCAAGCTCCTCGGAGTTCATCTTGATTTTGGTGATATCTTTTATGGATATGATCTTCTCGACGGGATTATGCTCATCGTCATAAGTTACGTTCGCAAAGCAGGACAGCCAGTATCTCTTGCTGCGGCTTCTGACTTCAATGCTGTCAGTCTCAAGGCCCTCACGTTCAAGCTCAAGCATATGGATCCTGAACTTGTCCTGATCCTCGTCAAGAAGAAGGTTTAACATATATGACTCATCATAAGGATGATTGGCTATCTTCTCCCCGACCTTTTCATCCCAGGGGCCAACAAGCTCAACTTTGGCAGGCTGTGATTTGTAATCAAAATACATGAAAAGCGTACCGGAGCATTCCGCAATGTGCCGGTACATCTTTTCACTGCCAAGTAATCTTTCGTTTAATGCCGTAAGCAGATCGATCTGATACTTTAAATCTTCCAAAACAAAATCTCTTTATCTTTACTTTTTTGTAATATAACCCTTTTTGTAAAGGTATTCCGCACAAAGGACAGCGCCGCCCGCGGCACCTCTCAGCGTATTATGGGACAGCCCCACAAACTTAAAATCATACACGGTATCTTCGCGAAGACGTCCGATTGAAATTCCCATACCGTTTTCAAAATCCACATCAAGCTTGACCTGAGGCCTGTTATCCTCTTCCATATACTGTATGAACTGCTTCGGAGCAGACGGAAGAGACAGCTCCTGAGGCTCACCCTTAAAGCTTACCAGTTTTTCGATAAGCTGCTCTTTGGTGGGCTTTTTACGGAACTTAACAAATACGGATGCCGTATGTCCATCAAGTACCGGGATCCTGATGCACTGGCATGTGATCACGGGCTCTGCAGCCTTTACGATCTGGCCGTTTTCGATCTTACCGAATATGCGAAGAGGCTCCTGCTCTGATTTTTCCTCTTCTCCTCCGATATAGGGGATAACATTCTCTACCATCTCGGGCCAGTCCTTGAATGTCTTGCCGGCACCCGAAATAGCCTGATATGTTGATGCAACAACTTCATACGGTTCAAACTCGCGCCATGCATAAAGGGCAGGCGTATAGCTCTGGATCGAGCAGTTGGGCTTAACAGCGATAAATCCGCGCTTAGTACCAAGCCTCTTTCTCTGGTCATCGATAACAGCGGCGTGGGACCCGTTAAGTTCGGGGATCATCATCGGGACATCGGGTGTCCAGCGGTGCGCACTGTTATTTGAAACAACAGGTGTCTCAGCCTTGGCGTATGCTTCTTCTATCGCACGTATCTCATCCTTTGTCATGTCAACGGCAGAGAACACAAAATCAACGAGTGACGCTATTCTTTCTACCTCATTAACGTTCATGACAACGATATCCTTGACACACTCAGGCATGGGCGTCTTCATCTTCCATCTGTTGCCGACTGCCTCTTTATATGTTTTTCCGGCACTTCTGGGGCTGGCCGCGATGACCTTGACCTCAAACCAGGGGTGATCAGCCAGAAGCGAAATAAAACGCTGTCCGACCATCCCGGTACCGCCCAAGATACCTACCTGTAATCTCTCATCCATTGTTCTGCCTCCTTGA
>JAFRIL010000180.1 GCA_017432845.1 Lachnospiraceae bacterium
ATTGGTCTTCTTGTCCGCATATGCAACATTATGCGCCATAACGGGGACATAGTACTTGCAGAACAGCATGTTCTTGTCGGGCAGCGTTATCTCGTACTTGTACACCTTTGCAAAGCTCTCATAGTTCATGTTCGCATATGATGTCTCGGCGCCGATAAAGGCATAATCCTGATCGGGCTTGAACAGTTCCTTGTTCCTGGCCTTTGCAAAATCCGCCAGAAGCCCTACCGTAGCAGGATCAACATCATACTCGTCCTTGATCTCAAACTTTGCCCCGGGATAGCTCTGCTCCAGAAGCGGCTCCAGATAACTCTTGTCGCCGTCATACTGGAAATATGTCATGTAATGCGATACATCCGCCTCGTTAGTGCGGCTCTTTCCGGAATCGCTCTGCTTGAACCACAGTTTTTTCGGTGACAGGTATGTAAACCTTACATCGTTTGCCTTGGTTGATGCCTCAAACATGAAAGAATACGGATAACGGTCACTGTATATCTCGTAGTCGTTAAAGCACTGCCTGTCCGACAGGTCCTCGGGAAGAAGTGCCGTAAACACAACATTTCCCGCATCATCTGTTCCTTCGTAAAGATCATAGTATTCGCCGGCATCGTCCTTGACCTTTCTGTCGGATTTGGGTACCGGTGTCTCCTCGGGCTCTGCAGGAGCCGGGGTGACCTCCTCTTCTTCCGGTGCTTCGGAAGGTGCTGACGCTTCCGCCGAAGTATCCTCTTTTGTCTCGGGCACCTTCAGCGCGCCATGGGATGCGGCATTTACGAAAAAGATCGTAAGTATCACAAGTGCCACGACAAGACCTATTATCATGGCAACTATCTTTCCGGATGCTTTTTTGCGCTCACTCTCTTCCTCAAGAGTTTCCATCACCTCTATCGGGTACATGGAAACATTTTCGGGGTCTGTGACGTCTGCACCGCACTTAATGCAATGCTCGTGAGTATCCTCGAGCAGCATACCGCATTTCTTACAATACTTCATACACCCTCCTGTTATCTCTTAAACTCGGAATGGTAAAACTCCTTTATATTATCAAGGATATAGCCTTCTTTTTCAAGTTGTTCCTTCTGATACTTCCTGTTTTTGTTCATCATCGAGACAAGAACGGTCTTTCCTTCGCTCCTTGCCGCCTGGGCCTGCTTCATGACATCGGCCACAAATGCCGCATCCGCGCCCTTTTCAATAAGATATGCATATTTTTCGGGGGCACCATACAGCCCATCCTGCTCCCTTTCCATAAGGATCGTGATTATCCTCTCGAATCCTATCGAAAATCCGCATGCGCACACACTGTTTCCGGTAAAGCGACCGATCATGTCATCGTAGCGTCCTCCTCCGGCAACGCTCGATCCGAACTCATTCATCGTTATCTCGAAGTTCGTTCCCGTATAATAAGACATCCCGCGGACAAGAGTCGGGTCAAACACAACTCCGAAAGCCGCATTTTTGACCTTCTCCACACTTTCCACGATCTCGATAAGGCCTTCGGCGCATCCTTCGGGAAGATGATCCTGCAGCTTTTCGGCCAACGCTCTTATGCCGGATACATCCGACAGATCCTGAGCGAACAGTTCCATGTACTTATCCGCACAATCCTGCGAAAAACCACTGTCGAGCAGTTCTTCTCTTACACCGTCGCGTCCGATCTTATCCATCTTGTCGAGTATTATGAACACCCTGTCATAATCAGCTTCGTCAAATCCGCAGTATGAGGCCATAGCCTTTAGGATCCTTCTGTCGTTGATCCTGACGGTAAAATCGCGAAAGCCGAGCTTGCCCAAAAGCGTTGTGGTTGCCGTGATAAGCTCGATCTCCGCAATGTTTTCCTTCTCGCCGAGTATATCTATATCACACTGTACGAACTGGCGGAACCTCCCTTTCTGCGGTCTGTCGGCCCTCCATACGGGTCCGATCTGAAGCGCCTTAAAGGGCATCGGAAGTTCCTGGGCATGGCATGCAAAGTATCTTGAAAGCGGCAGCGTCAGATCATACCGAAGTCCCGAATCCGCAAGGTCTTCCTCCTTCGTATCGGGGGTAAGCGACAACTTTTCTCCCCTTTTAAGTATCCTGAAGATGAGCTTTTCGTTCTCCCCGCCCTGCTTGGACAGAAGGTTCTCGATATGCTCCACCGCCGGAGTCTCTATCCTGACAAATCCGAATGATGAATATGTCTTAACTACAAGATCGGTGACATATTCCCTGATCTGCATCTCGCGAGGCAGTATATCCTTCATTCCTGTTACCGGTTTTTTGATCAGTGCCATTTCTATTCCCCTTTGTTAAACAGTTTCTTTTTCCTATCTATCATCTCATCGATGCGATCCATGTACATTGCCACATCCTTGACATTATCGCACCGCTCATAACGGTCCTGCGAAAATACCCGTTTTGATATCGTCCCTGCTCCTGCGGCCGCGATATCCGAAACCTCCTCCATGATCAACACATTATATATACCAAAACAGTCCTTTCTTGCAAACCCTATATTTTCAAGGTTTCCGGACATATTCTTCTGCCTGTACAGATAATATGGCATAAGGCCGAGACCTCTTGCGGCCTCTTCAGCCATATCCATGAGCTTTTTTGTATCCTTTACGCGAAGCTGCCCGTGCCCCGAGAGAAAATCATTCATCGCGGCTGCCCGTTTTATCGCCATCGAATGTATCGTAAGGCTGTCGGGAGAAAGCGAAGACATCGCAGAAAGTGTGCCTTCCACCTCTTTTTCTCCCTCTCCGGGAAGACCGATTATGATATCGGTATTGATATTTGAGAATCCCACGCTGCGTGCTGTCTCAAACGCGGCATATACATCATCCGTCGTGTGTCTTCTTCCGATAAGCCGCAGCGTCTTATCGTTCATGGTCTGGGGATTGATCGATATCCTGTCAAAGCCGTGCTCTTTGATAACGCAGAGCTTTTCTTTGGTGATGCTGTCGGGACGGCCTGCCTCTACAGTCCTTTCGCGGCATAGGGACATATCAAAATTATCCTCTACATAGCCAAGAAGGTCTGACAGCTGCTTGGGCGACAGCGTGGTGGGCGTTCCGCCGCCTATATATACCGAATCCGGTCCCCTGTCATAATATCCGGCAAAAAAGTCCAGTTCGCGCTTTACGGCAAGCAGATAATCATCCACCCTCTCCTTCCATGATGCGATCGGATAAGAGGTGAATGAGCAGTACATGCACGTCGTGGGACAAAACGGGATACCTATGTACAGTGAGTATCCTCCGGGCTCTGTCAGATCCAGTATCTTCTTTTCGGTATGAGCTATTTCTATGGCAAGGTCCGTTTTCTCATCACCGGTAAGGTACACGGACTGCATATAGTCTTTTATGGCCGCATCATCGCATCCTTGGCGTATCAACTTCATTGGCACTTTGACCGGTCTGATCCCCGTCATCGTGCCCCACGGAAGCGTCCTGTGTGTGATATCAAAAAGTACCGCGTATAGCAGCCTTTTTACAAGGTTTTTTACCTCTGGGCGCGACAGATGCGAAAACTCTTCAAAACGCGCGGCAACATCCCTGCTTTGCGGCGCAGTTATACTTACGGATCCCCTTATATCATCTCCCGCAGGATCTGCGGGATCGATACGGATCGATATCGGGGCACCGGTGCCCTCATCCGTTATAACAATGTCCTCTTCGGGATAAAATGCCTTGACGAGCGAATGAACATCATATGAAAATCCCGGGCTGTTTAATATGACCTGCATGCTTTACGAACAGAAAGGATTGTATTTCTTCTCGTCGCCTATCGTCGATGAGTCGCCGTGTCCGGGATATATCTTAACATCATCGTCAAATGTCCGGATGATCATATCTACGCTTTCCATCAGCAGTTGTCCGCTTCCGGTCGGAAGATCGGATCTTCCCACCGACCCGCAGAACAGCGTGTCTCCGGTAAAGAGCCACTTCTCGCTTTCGATGTAATAGCAGCAGCTCCCTATCGTATGTCCCGGAGTCGCATATACCTTAAAGCCTATGCCTGCGATCGTAAATTCCTCGCCGTCAGTAAGAAGAACATCGGGTTCCGTGGTATACGGACGCCTTATCTGCTCCGATGCGTTAAGATTGGAATTACGGCATACCTCATCCTCAAGATCGAGGGCATAAAGCTTTGCGCCCGATCTGTCGCACAGTTCATGCGTTC
>JAFRIL010000181.1 GCA_017432845.1 Lachnospiraceae bacterium
ATATATTTTTCTTCAGACAGTATAGTAGACAATCAGATATGTTTCAAGGGTGATTTTCCGCTTCTGCTTCCATAGCATCAAGTTTTGCCTTCTTAAATGACGCAAAACGGCCTTCATCAAGTGATTTTCTGATATCCGCCATTAACGTATTGTAAAAATACAGGTTGTGTAGCACGCACAGACGCATGCCCAGCATCTCCTTGGCCTTTAACAGATGTCTGATATATGCTCTTGAATATCGCCTGCATGCCGGACAGTTGCAGCCCTCCTCGATCGGACGGTCATCAAGTTCATACTTCGCATTAAGAAGCCTTACGGTGCCGCTTCCCGTATACAGATGTCCGTGACGGCCGTTTCGCGACGGATATACACAGTCAAAGAAATCCACGCCGCGCTCGACTCCTTCGAGAATATCCTTCGGGGTACCGACTCCCATAAGGTATGTAGGCTTATCTTTAGGGAGGTGCGGCACAACCTTATCAAGGATGTCATACATCACTTCATTCGGCTCGCCGACAGCAAGTCCTCCTATCGAATAGCCCGGAAGATCAAGTTCCGATATCCGCTTTGCATGTTCTACCCTTATATCAGGAAAGATCGCCCCCTGGTTAATACCGAACAGCATCTGGTCTTTGTTGATAGTATCCGGTAGGCTGTTAAGACGATCCATCTCATCCTTGCAGCGAATCAGCCAGCGCGTCGTTCTGTCGACCGAGGCTAAAACATAATCCCTTTCGGCAAGCGACGAGGGACATTCGTCAAAAGCCATTGCAACGGTGCTTCCGAGATTTGACTGTATCCGCATGGATTCTTCGGGCCCCATGAATATCTTGCGCCCGTCCACATGAGAATTAAAATAGACGCCCTCTTCTTTTATCCTGCGAAGTGATGCCAATGAGAAAACCTGGAATCCGCCCGAATCCGTAAGGATGGGTCCGTCCCAGGTCATAAACTTTCTGACGCCCCCGAGCTTTTTGATCACTTCGTCGCCCGGACGTACATGAAGATGATATGTGTTAGACAGTTCTATCTGGCAGCCGATCTGTTCAAGATCAGCGGCGGATACCGCTCCTTTTATGGCTGCGGCTGTGCCCACGTTCATAAACACGGGCGTCTCAACGATACCGTGAACAGTTGTAAAAGTACACCGTTTGGCTGCGCCTTCGGTCTTTAATATCTTATACATCAGTCGCAGTCCTTCAGGTACTCCTCAAGCGTAAGTCCGCGCTCTGTGATGTCGCGTGCATACTCTTTACCGACATATCTGAAATGCCACGGCTCATAAACGATACCCGTGATCTCTTCCTTACCTTCGGGATATCTTAAGATAAATCCGTAATCGGGTGCATTTGCAGCCAGCCATTTCCCGGCTTCGGTATCCCCGAACCCGTCATCCATCGTCGTATAATTTCCGGTCAGGATATCAAGCGCAAGCCCAAGATGATGCTCGCTCGTCCCGGGTACGGTGACATTCATGCTGCCAACCCTGTACGCTTCAAGATATGTCATCCCCGAATCCATAAGTTTATCGATCTTATTGTTAAACAGTGTCCTCTGGCGCTCATACGACCTGTATGCGCTGCAGATCATAAGATCCACACCGTCATCGCTTGCAGCATCCATCATCTTATATATATCGTTTATGATCCTCTCATCGGCATAAAGTGAACCGTTGATCCCGGCAAGCTTAACGTCAAAATCATCGGGTACGGGATTCTGCTTGTTGACAAGGATCAGCTTCCAGTCGGTAGGATCGATCTTGATCTTCGGCTCTTCTTCGGCCTTATCCTCGCCATTTGCAGAATCTTCAACCGCGTCTGCATCATCAGTTTTTTCCTCAATTGCCGGCTCTTCGCCCTCCTCAGGGTGCTCTTCGAATCCGTTCTCTACATCTGCAGCTTCCTCGAACAGTCCGTTTCTCTTGAGGTTTTCAAGATAGCGTGTGATATCCTCGTGATTGGCCGCTTTTTCACTGCCCTGCAGAAAATCATCCGCTGTCATATAGTCAAGCTTATCCGATGTTGAAGCGACACACCTGATGTTGACCGACCTTCTGTTGCCGGAGGCAGCAGCATTGGTATCAACAACCGTGCACGACAATACACCGCCTGCAAGGGCGGCAACATATACACCGATTATGCATTTGTCAATGTAATATGTAAGCGGTCTCATAGTTTCTTGGTAAGTATACAGTTTCCGCTCGGAACCTTGACAAACGGTCCGTTCAGTACGATCGTGTTATCCTTCAGATTCAGATTGAAGAAACTCATGGTATTTGATTCGTGATTAAGACTGACTATATGTTTTGAATCCGGGAAGAATGCAACATCCTTCGGATAATCTCCGGAAACCGGAAGACACAGGCATTTATCAAGCAAACCTGTTTTTTCGTCGATCTTGTATATGGCAACGCTGTTTCCGCCGGCAACCGAGCACATTAAAAGCTTGTGATCCGGTGAGAACTTCATTGCACATGATATGGATCCCGATGTCTTGTAATCATCGTTGATGGTTGAAATACTGCCGATCTTCTCAAAATAAGGAATATTATTGACATTCTTATAAGAGTAGATATCGATCATGCATGACATCTCATGAGAGACATAAGCAAAATCACCGCTCTTGTGGAACTTGATATATCTGGGAGCACTGTGCTGGTCACAGTGGATCATATCCTTGAGCTTAAGCTTTCCGGTCTTGGAATCAAATGCAAATATCTTGATCTGGTCCATTCCGTTATCAACGGCACAAAGGTACTTGTTATCCCTTGTCATCTTGGTGCATGTGATATGAGGCAGGAACATACGCTCTATAACATTTCCGAGCCCCGCAGAAAATACCTCATCGGTTATCTCGCCGACACTTCCGTCTTTATTAAGCCGAAGCACCGTAACCTTTGCATCATGATATCCTGCAACAAACAGATACTTATCCTCATAATCAGTGGACAGATAACATCCTCTCATACCGTTGATCGATGCCGTTCCGGTATTTTTGAGAAGGCCGTCCGGCTGGATCTCGAAGCTGTCCACACCAAGGTCCGTGATCGCATACAGGTATTTACCGTTATGCGAGATCGACA
>JAFRIL010000182.1 GCA_017432845.1 Lachnospiraceae bacterium
AAGAAGAAGTTTTACTGTCAAGATTTCCTCCTCCGGCAGTTATATCATTGTAAATAAAGACAAGTGTGTGCTCATTTTCATAATTGCTGCGGAAATACGGCAAATGCAAAAAATGTGTTGAAGAGTTTCAGATATCTTATGTTTTCTTATATTCTCAGTTATTTGCAAACAAAAAAAGCCGGCAAGGGATTTAGACTCTCATCGGCGGTTTGCTTTATTCAACATCTTTCAGTATAACGGTTCCGGCTATATCAGTCCCGGCGATCCGGTAACCGCCATCGATCTTTTCACGTAATAGTCCGTTGGCCGGTCTTTATAAACCTGCTCCGGCTGATTCTCAAGGCATCTCGATGCCGATATCCACGTTGACCAGCTTCCCGATCCGTTCCCTCGCTTTGGGCTGCAGCAAGCCCTTCTTGATACGCCCGATGGAAACAGTCAGATTGCTGTCGATCGCGAGCTCCGATTCGCCGGTATCCCCATTCATGCCGCTGTTGATATCGACCGAGATCACGACTCTGTCGCAGCGTGCATAGCATGCCCGTGCATAGTTGAGATCCCGGATCACTTCAGCGATCTCTTCCGGAAGCACGCCCCGAAAACCGGTCCCGAGCATACAATCTACAAAAATTTCAAAAAGCCAGATATCGACCCATTCCAGAACCGGGATGTTTTTATCCGTGCATCGCTTGTAATAATATGCACCGTCCTCCGAAAACCCCTCAGAGACTTTGCAGATCCGAACCTTCACTCCGTGGTCATGCAGGATCTCCGCGAGCGCATACCCGGTACCGCCGTTATTTCCGGGTCCACAGACTACAACGACATCATTTCCTTCCCAGTTCGGATAAGCTTCATAAACACCCTGAGCAGCTCTGCGCATCAGCTCACGGGACGGAATTCCTTTGGCGATCGTACGCCGTTCAGCTTCCCGCATCGTCTCCACCGAAACAGCCTTCTTCAGGAGCTCCGGATCTGTCTTTGGATATTCCAGGAGCATCTTCCTGATCTTTTCGTATTCATCAGACCAGTCCGTGAATCCGTTAGAACGGGCCAGAAGGATCATCTCATCGATTTTGGTATACAGGTCGACCCATGGGATCGGCTTGAAATAGTTATATCTGGAAAACGGGGCGTCCTCATCCTGGCAGCTTTCATAAGGATATCCATCAGCCGTGATTCCCCATTCATACCAGTCATCCAGACGGATCAGGACGATATTCCCGTCACGGTTCGGCGTCAGGTCAGGCCGGTCATATACTTGTCCGCCGACCATAAGGCTTGTTTCATCGGCTTCGTTTTCTTTGAAGATAAAAGGATGATCCTTTGCAAAGCGTTCTGCCGCCCCGCCCTTTTTCCCGTAGATATAGTAAGGACCACCCGTAAGATATTCATCCCAGGGTCTGTAGATCCAGAATGCGAAGGGATTGATTTCTGTCACGGAATCTGGGATCGATACGTTATTGAGTTCTCTGCAGTCGGCAAATGCATAAGGACCGATATATTTGACGCTGTCCGGGATCAGGACCCATGAGAGCTCCGGACAGTCATAAAATGCCTCGCGTTCGATCCGCTCCACCGTGTCGGGAATGATCACACGGAACAGGCTTGGGCAATGCGCGAAGGCCATACTTCCGATAACTCTGACTCCGCGCGGGATCACAATATCTCCCTGGACATTGTCATATTTAAAGTCCCATAAAACCCCGTCTTCTATACAAAATTCCATAATGCATAGTCTCCTTTCCGCAGATCTGCTTATCGATAGGTACCAAAGGAGGTAATCACCTCTGACTGCAAAATATCCTGCCCGGTTTTATCGAATGACCCTTCAAATAATTATATTTATTTATCCCTAATTATACTTATCCTTTCTCTACTCACACGGCACCAACCTTATTTAGAAAGCTTATCGCCTTATTGAACATACCGTGCTCTGTCATCAAACAAATGGATCGTTTTTATTGAAAAATATGTTCTATCTGCTTGACTAATTACAGTCTACTCTAAATATATTTAAAAAAAACGACAACATTGCCGGTTGACAAAACAAAAAATATGTGGCAGCCCCGAGTAAATTGAAAAATTTGATGCTGCTTTTTATGTTAGGATTTGATTAATCTTTATGAACTGCGTTCTTATATAAGAGAATGATCTTTCTGAATAATTTTTGTATCTTCATCCACTTCCGGATCTCCGGAGCTCTGCAAGATTACTCCCAAAAACTCTTTTGATAATGTTGCTGACCCTGACTCCTGACTGTTGTCTCATACGAAAAATTCCCATTATAACTCATATCACAGGATATCAGGAGATAGAGCATGTTTCCACAGATCGAAGGCAACGCAAAAAAACAGCCGAAGGCGAATAATGAACACGTCCAGGAGGAGATCCGGAAGGAAGAGGATCAGAATCTCGTTCAGCCGGGCAGCAACGAGGCTGTTATGAGCTATATGCTGAACAAAATGCTCAATGCTGCCAATTCCGACAACATGCTGGATCTTAACGCTTATGCAGATCAGGAAGAGGAGATCATCCCATATAACGGTAAAAGCGACAACATTGTTAATGACAATAACATCATCAATAACAATAATATCATTATCCGCCAGCTGGGCGGGGATGATCACACCGTCCGCCCGTTTCTCTCCAAAGGCCTTTTTCAGATTCTGGAAACGGCTGCGAGGTTTCAGAGAGATGATCATCAGATAATATCCATG
>JAFRIL010000183.1 GCA_017432845.1 Lachnospiraceae bacterium
AGCTCACCGGCTATCCTCTCTTCTCGGGCAGTCACTTCCTTGAGATCGGTCATGTACTGCTGAAGGGATTCGGTCATATGATTGAATGACTGCGCCAGACTGCCTATCTCATCATCGGTATTTACGCTTGTGCGGTTTTCAAGATTACCGCCGCTGATCTTACGCACATCTTCTTCAAGCTGTCGGAGCGGATCCGAGATCCGGCGTGAAATCCTGCCGACGAACAATGTTACTATTATCAGTATAAGTGCCGTAAGGATCAGCACGATCTGAATGACAACAAGAACAACACGGAGTACTGATGAAACAACGGATTCCGTATTGGAATCTATGCTGTGCCTGATGTCATTGGCCGGCTTGATGACAGTCTGGACGGGGCTTATGATGCACAGTTTCCATCCGGTCGACTCAACCGTGGCAAATGTAACATATACCGCATCATTCCCTTCTCCGGTCCTGATGATCCCTTCCTTCTCATCGAGTATCTGACGTGCGATCGGCTTGAGAAAACTGTTCTCTTCAAAAATGTTGAATGTATCCTGGGCCGCAGGATCGATATCCCCGCTGGCAACGATGTCGCCTTCCTTGTCTATCATGGTTGCAACTGTAGGCTCAACGATACCTTCACTTACCATCGATTCATTCAGATCCTTCATGAGGATATCCATGCACACGCATCCCATGAAATCACCGTCAGTTCCGTAAAACGGTGACACACATGTGATCGTAAGACCTCTTCCGTATCCGTCCCAGTAAGTATCAGTGAAATAACAGCTGTCGCTGTCTCTTGCTCCTATATACCACCCTGACGTACGATACTCGTAGTATCTGTTCTCCTCACCGGCGCCAAGTTCCGAGTTCCTGTCGTAACTGATCATCAGACCGTCCTTTGTGGCGATATACATGGTCAGGATATTGTCATATTCATTGACGATCGTATCAAAAACATCTTCCATGTTTCCGAGAAGTGCTATCTCATCCTGCTTGTCATCAACCTTTATTACCTTGTCGGCAAGGCTTAACTGCATCGTCCACTTACCGGAATTGGCCGCATCGGCATATTCCACGGGGCGTGCAGGATACTGATCGGGCCTGCGGAACAGGGAAGTCGCGTAGTTTGCGGCGATCTTTACGGTTCCTGAATATCCGTTCAGTCTGTCTTCGGCAAGCTTGGCCTTGTCGTGAGCCTGCCTTGTAGTATTGCGCTCAAGTTCCTTTATCATTGCCGAAGAACTGATATCAGATGCATCTTCACCCAGCTGTGTGGAACCGCTGACCGCAGTATACCTTACCTGATAGATCGCACCGAATGCGATAAGGGATGCAAGTATGAGTGCACCCATTGAAAAGCTGATGGTATTGGTGACCATCTTCCTGGACACGGACGGCCCGTCCATACCCTCATATCCGAGCTTTTTGATAACGGTATCATCTACTATAAGTGTAGCAATGATCAGGATAACGGCGCCGACCACCTGAAAACCTGTCGCGGGAGTATGCTTCGTACCGAGAAGCTTAGAAAGAACAGGCGCCATGAGCATTGTCATGATGATCTCGGTTGAAAATATCAGCGAAGCACCTATCGCGGAAACATACTTCTGACATGTGATCTGCAGCAGTCCGTAAACGGCACGTATGAATACACCGATGAATATCGCGCTTATCCAGAAACGCATATCGGTCGGTATCGAAAATGATGCCCTGCCCGAGGCAACATCTATGCTCCATCCGATAAATGACAAGACAGCAGACACGCTCATCTGGGAAAATGTCAGGACCGAGCTGTCCTCTCCTTCTCCGAGTATCGATACGCTTACAACATAAGATGCAAAAAACAGATCGGCTATAACAAGAAATATGACTTCCCTTGACGAGAACAGTTCACTGACATTACCGCCGAATATAAGAAGCAGCGCTATGATGGCAAGAACAGTCGCTATACTGGAGAAGAAATTGACCCGCTTTCTAAGCAGCAACAGTATCGGCGTGACAAATACAAAATAGAGACTGACCAGACTCGATACAACAACCGAATTCATGTTGTGTGAACCGAGAAGAACGAATACGTTAAACCCGGTCAGGAGAATTGCAAAGAAAGCGCCTTTGCAAAACGCCTTCTTATTGATCGAAAGAATATGTTTCGGCTTGATCGCAAACAGAATGACCACACCGATAACATTCGTGATAAAGACAAATGAGAACGATGATACGGAATCGGGAACATTGGCCAGAAAGATATACTGTATCGATGCCAGGAACGTTATGAAAACGAGGCCCAGCGTGGCCAGTGACCGTATGTTTTTCTTCATTTCTCAAACCCCCTGTATTTTGTGATCATGAATTCCGGACCGTAGGATTCCTTAAGTCTTCGAAGGCCGCAAACTCCAACATCTTCCTCGAAATTGATATGGGAAAATCCGGAAACATTAAGCTTTGTAGATTCCTGTCGAAGCACCCGGTATATACCCGGAAATGCCATGTCGCCTTTTTCTATAAGAACATCATAATAATCATCATTAAGAGGTACTCCGTAACAAAACGCCCGTACATCACCGTCTACTCTGATCACGGTTCCCGAAAGACCGAGTTCATCAAATGACGCGAGCTGTTTTCTGATGCATATCATCTCACAGTTTATCGCATACTCATCATGAGTATCAGCATTATCGGTAAGCCACTTTACCGCATATGCGGCA
>JAFRIL010000184.1 GCA_017432845.1 Lachnospiraceae bacterium
CATGCTGTTCTGCAAGTACTATGTCCCCGTTATGGCGCATAATGTTGCATATGCGGACAAGAAGACCAATGACAAGGGAACGATAACCGAGTGGTACAATTTTGCACTCATCGGTTTTGAGACCGGTAACGAAGACGAATATGATGATTACGAGAAGGCGTTTGACATCTTTGTCGCAAACGCGATACCGACCGGGCTCTATATGTATATCAACGAGAGCTATTCCAAGGAGATAAAAGAGGCTGTCAACTCGTTTGAGTCTGTAGTTGCGGCTCAGAAGGAGGCACTGGCAGAGGATGAGGCGGAAGAAGAGAAGATCCCCGAGCTTGAGGAGGCTGACCCTCTTACCAGGGAAAAGCTTGAGAAATACGGTAAGGAATATAAACCTTCCGACAAGCCGGATGATTTTGATTCCAAGGTCCTTGAGATCTTAACATCCGTCGGTGTGTGCTTTAAGGGAAGCGACATAAACGTATACGGCATGAAGGATGCGAAGGTGGCGTTCTTCGATCCGGCCAAGAAGAAAGTGTTCATCTCACCGGAAGAAGACGAGTTTCCGGGCGATCAGTATGAGGAACTTGCCAGACAGGATAAGCCTGAAGCATCTGCCGAAGAAGGTGCCGCGGATAAACCGGAAGATGCGCCGGAAGATAAACCCGAAGATAAGCCGAAGGATAAGCCTGCGGGCGGAGTGGAATAAATAAAATACGATAAAACGGAGAGTACTATGGCTGATTACGAAGATGTTATGAATGCGGAAAAAGTTGATACCATGAAGGCTACGGACAGGAAATGTCCGCAGTGCGGTGCGACTATGGATTTTGATCCGTCAACGGGCGGACTGTACTGTGCTTACTGCGGATACCGTGAAGAGATCAAGGCTGAGAATACCGTGGGAGAGACGGTTGCCGAAGAACTTGATTTTGAATCGGCGGAGTTTACCGGAAACTGCGACTGGGGCGTATCCCAGAAGACCGTAACGTGTAAATCGTGCGGTGCCGTATCCGTATATGATGCGCTTGAAGTTGCAAATGAATGTCCTTACTGCGGATCCAACCAGGTAATGGAGGCAAGCGATGTCAAGACGCTCGCACCCAACGGTGTGGTACTGTTCAAGGTTACGGCAAAGCAGGCAGGGGACAGGTTTACGAGCTGGCTTAAGGGCAAGTGGTTCGCACCAAAGGCAGCAAAGCTTTCGGCTAAGGCGGAGAGCTTTAAGGGTATTTATCTTCCGTACTGGACCTTTGATGCGGATACACATACGGATTATTCGCTTGAATACGGCATAGACCGCACGGTCGGAAGCGGAGACAAGAAGAGGACCGTAACAGACTGGCATCGTACGAGCGGTTCGCATGATGAGTTCATCGATGACCAGCTCGTTGCCGGAACGGGTGACCAGAACGTTAATATGCTCCGACAGGTAGAGCCCTTTGATACAAAGGATAACAAATCATACAAGCCCGAGTATCTGGCGGGATTCCTTGCCGAGAGATATTCTGTAGGTCTTAAGGATGCGTGGGAGAAGGGCAAGGAATTCATCAGGAACAGGCTCAGATCCAATATTGAGAGCAAAGAGCGAAGCGCTCATAATGCAGATCATGTCAGGAATTTTTCCGGAAACACATCGTTTTCGAATATCACATACAAATACCTGATGCTGCCGGTATGGCTGTCATGCTTTAATTACAACGGTAAGACCTATCAGTTCATAGTAAACGGACAGAGCGGAAAGGTCGGCGGAAAGTACCCGATCTCGGGCTGGAGAGTTGCTTTTGCGATATTCATCGGCCTTCTGATACTTGCACTGTTGTACATGTTGTCGAACGGGTAAAAAAAACTTTTCAATATATGGCGGTTATGATATAATCGGTCAAGATTGACGGAGGTTTGATATGAAGCATATTAGATCGTTACAGACAAAGGATCTCAGGAAATCCGCAAAGAAGGGCGGATGCGGCGAATGCCAGACATCATGCCAGAGTGCCTGCAAGACATCATGTACTGTAGGTAACCAGCGCTGCGAAAAGGCGCAGTAAGCGTTTTCCTATATAGGTTCTGACGGGAAAAAGCTCTTAAGCGGGGCTTTTTTCTCATGTCGAGCATACTTGGAAACAGATATGGTATATAGGTTTAAGAACAACGGCTATAATATCGTGATGGATGTCGCCGGCGGCGGTATCCATGTTGTGGATGACATAGTATATGATATGACAGCCGCACTTGAGGAGTATTCGAAGACATCCGCGATAAGGACTGTCATTGACGAGGATGAGGTTCGGGCAGTACCTTTTGAGGATGTAAGGGACTATCTTAAGGATCACCTCGGATCATATGATGAAGCGGATATCGCGGAAGCATATGAAGAGGTGGCATACCTTATTGAGCAGCAGAGCCTCTTTACGGACGACGATTATTCGGATCAGCTCGCAGCCATGCAAAAGCGCGAGAATGTCGTAAAAGCGCTATGCCTGCATGTCGCGCATGACTGTAACCTTGCATGTACATACTGCTTTGCGGGAAAGGGAGAGTACCACGGAAACCGCGAGCTCATGAGCGCGGGAACGGGTAAGAAGGCCCTTGATTTTCTTGTCCGGGCATCGAAGGGACGAAGGAATCTCGAGGTTGATTTCTTCGGCGGCGAGCCGCTTATGAACTTTGATGTCGTAAAAGAGCTTGTAGCATACGGACGCAGTCTTGAGGAAGAGTTCGGCAAGAAGTTTCGGTTCACACTTACGACGAACGGAGTGCTTCTTGATGACGATATACTCGATTTTGTAAACAAGGAGATGTCCAATCTCGTTCTGTCGATAGACGGGCGCAAGAGTGTACACGACAGGATGAGGCCGCGTATCGGCGGTCAGGGAAGTTATGACCTTATCCTTCCCAAGTTCTTAAAAGCAGCCGCATCGCGCGGTCAGATGAACTATTACGTTCGCGGGACTTATACGCACTACAATACCGATTTTGCGCAGGATGTGATGCACCTGGCAGATCTTGGTTTCGAGCAGATATCGGTTGAGCCGGTCGTGGCCCCGAAGGAAGAAGGTTATGCGATAACCGAAGATGATGTGGACAGGCTTTGCGAGCAGTATGACATACTCGCCAAGTATCTTCTCGAGAGGAAGAAGCGCGGTAAGCCGGTCAATTTCTTCCACTTCATGATAGATCTTACCGGAGGACCGTGCATCTCAAAGCGCCTTACCGGCTGCGGATCGGGGACCGAGTATCTTGCGGTCGCACCGAACGGAGATCTGTATCCTTGTCACCAGTTCGTGGGAATGGATGATTTTCTCATGGGAAATGTTGATGAGGGAGTAACAAATACCGCACTTGCCGAAAAGTTTTCGGCGGTAAACGTTTATTCCAAAAAAGAGTGCAGGAGCTGTTTCGCAAAGTATTACTGCAGCGGCGGATGTGCCGCAAACGCATACAACTTTACGGGCGATATAAACGGAGTATATGACATCGGTTGCCGTCTGCAGAAAAAACGTGTAGAATGTGCGATAATGATGAAGGCGGCCGAATCGGACAGTCTGTAATACAGTTTGAAAGGAAACAAAAGCGATGAAGAAACAAAATGCTATCTTGGCGCTCGCCGCCATCCTTCTCCTGATAGCCGGATTCGGCTATATGGTATTTTACGGAGTCGGAGTTGACGAAGTCGGATCCGCAAAAGGCATACATCTCGGCCTTGACCTTGCGGGCGGTGTCAGCATCACTTATCAGGCGGTAGGAGAAGAGTCACCGTCTGCGGAGGATATGGATGATACCGTATACAAGCTCCAGCAGAGGGTTGAGGGCTATTCGACCGAAGCGCTTGTGTACAAGGAAGGCACGGACAGGGTCAGCATAGAGATACCGGGACTGTCGGACGCAAATGCGGTCCTGGAGGAACTGGGACGCCCCGGAAGCCTGTACTTTATCGCGCATATAGATTCACAGGGCAAGCAGAACTACGATGCGATGGGTAATCTTACCAAGAGCATCGATGAGCTCATCTCAGACGGATCGGTAGTGCTGACGGGTACAAATGTTGTTGAATCCCGTGCGGGTGCCATCAAGAATGACATGGGCAACACGGAATATGTCGTTGAGCTGACTCTTGACGAGGAAGGCACGAAGAAGTTTGCCGATGCTACAACGATCGCGGCTCTTACACAGGATACGATCATGATCTACTACGACGGCAAGCCGGCATCGATACCCGTCGTCAAGCAGCCGATCACAGGCGGTATGGCACAGATATCCGGACAGAAGACTGTTGAAGAGGCCGAGCAGCTTGCATCAACGATCCGTATCGGTGGACTTAAGCTTGAGCTTGAAGAACTTCGTTCGAACGTTGTCGGTGCACAGCTTGGTACAGAGGCGATCTCGAGGTCATTAAAGGCCGGTGCGATCGGTTTCGGTATCATAGTACTGTTCATGTGCATCGTTTATTTCGTACCGGGCCTTGCATCATCGATAGCACTTGTATTGTACTGTCTGATCACGATCTTCTGCCTCAACTTCTTTGATATGACACTGACTCTTCCCGGTATCGCCGGTATCGTTCTCTCGATAGGTATGGCGGTCGATGCGAACGTTATCACGTTTGCCAGGATCCGTGAAGAGATAGCATCCGGCAAGTCGGTGCGCTCGGCTATAGACGAGGGATACAAGAAGGCTCTTTCGGCCATCATCGACGGTAACGTTACAACGCTTATCGCCGCACTCGTTCTCGGAGTCATCGGAACAGGCTCGATCAAGGGCTTTGCACAGACACTGGCTCTTGGTATCGTTGTATCGATGATCACGGCACTGTTTGTAACAAAGCTTATCATCAGATCGTTCTACGCACTCGGTATCAAAGATGCCAAGTGGTACGGCAGGGCTAAGGAATACAAGAAGATTGATTTTCTCTCGAAGAGGACACTGTTCATCATCATTTCGGCAGGTGTCATACTTGTCGGTATCGTGGCGATGATCATCAATTCCTCCATGGGAAGACATGCCTTAAACTTCAGCCTTGAGTTCCTCGGCGGTACAAGCACAAATGTAACCTTTAACGAGGATATGGCTCTGGCGGACATCGATTCCAAGGTTGTTCCTTCGATCGAAAAGATCACGGGAGACCCGAATGTCCAGGTTCAGAAGGTTACAGGATCCAATGAGGTCATCTTCAAGACAAGGGCCCTTAACGTTCAGGAAAGGGAAGCCTTCAACGATATGATGGAAAAAGAGTTTGCGGTTCCCGCAGACAAGATCGTTGCGGAGACGATATCATCCACGATCTCAACCGAGATGTCAAGGGATGCGGTACTTGCGATAATCGTTGCAACCGTCCTGATGCTCATATATATATGGTTCAGGTTCAAGGATCTGCGTTTCGGTGCAAGCTCCGTTATCTGTCTGATACATGACGTTCTTGTAGTCATCACGTTCTATGCGCTGGCACGTATCACGGTCGGCTCGACGTTCGTTGCATGTATCCTTACGATCGTCGGTTACTCGATCAATGCGACCATCGTTATATTCGACAGGATCAGGGAAAAGCTTGCGGCTACCAAGGAAGATCTGACAGCACTTGTTAACGATGCTGTCAACCAGACACTTTCAC
>JAFRIL010000185.1 GCA_017432845.1 Lachnospiraceae bacterium
CTTTAACGTATCAGCCCATGCGGAAAATCCGAGACGTCCGGCAGCATTGGCGATAGCCGTTACGGTCGCAAGAGTCGCACATACGCCAACCGACAGTCCTACCGACTTGAATATCATCTTCTCCTGTGAGATAAGAGCCAGTCCGCATGCGATGTTGATGTAGAACATCAGCCATATTCCGATGAATGTCTTGTTTCCGAATGAAGTCTTGAAGTTATTGGCTAGTGTTTCGAAGAATTCCTTGATTCCGCCTTCCGAATGAGCTTCAACCCATGTCGAAGGCTTCTTCAGAAGAAGGTGGCCGATGAACATCATCACACAGTAAACGCCGCCCATGATAAAAAACATCGGAGCGGGGTTAACGGGCTGATTGGGATCTTTGTTGAATGCGTTAAGGATCGCCTGCATGATCGGGCTTGCGATCGCCTTGGCAAGACCGAATCCCGCAACGGCAAGACCTTTCTTGTCCTCAAACCACAGCATAAGAGTCTTAACGGGTGACAGATATCCGGTACCGAGTCCTATACCCATTATGCAGCCGTAGAAAAGCAGGATGACCGGAAGAGACTTGATCATTATTCCGAATCCCGTGCCTATCATTCCGACGGTAAAGCATACGGTGGCGATAAGTGAAGACCTGTGAATATCCTTCTCAACCACATCGCCCAGAAATGCTGCCGACATTCCGAGGAAAAAGATCGCCAGGGAGAATGCCCACTCAAACGGAGCCTTGTCAGCCATGGTCGTTCCGGTAACATAGTCGGCTATTTCCTGAGAGAATGTTGACCAGCAGTAAACAGTACCGATACTGCAGTGAAGCAGTAACGCGGGTATAGCACCTCGCACCCATTTGTTTTCCATTGTGATACCTCTTTTCGATAAAAAATGATATGTGTATTTGCTCTAAAAAGTGCCCCAGCTTTTGGGGCACTTTCTGTTTTTGATTGTATTACCGCTTGGGCACTGTAGCCTTACGGTCTTGGCTGTCCGCAGTTGCTGCAGAATTTTCCGGAGTTGACCGTACCGCACTGGCATGTCCAGTCGGATGCGGGTGCGGGCTTTCCGCAGTTACTGCAGAACTTTCCGGTATTGACTGAGCCGCATTCGCATGTCCAGGAGTTTGCAGGTGCTGCCGCCTGGGCGGGAGCTGCTGCCGGTGCCGGAGCTGCCTGGGCCGGAGCCGCTGCCTGCGCTCCTGCCATTTGGTAAAGCTGGGAAGCGTTCATGCCGCCTGCGCCTGCTGCCATGTTCATTCCCGCAAACGCCATCATCGGGCCTGCCGAAGTATTGCTTGCTGCTGCCTTCATCGCATCTGCCTGTGCGCCGACAAGTGTTGCCGCGCCCATGCTCGGATCGCGCATAACGGCTGCCTTCTGAAGATCCCTGATCATCTGCTCCTGATCTTCGGGAGCCGTTACAGAGCTTACACCGAATGATACGATCTTGATACCGCGAAGCTCTCTCCACTTCTTGGTCAGCACTTCGTTAAGAGCATCCGACATTTCCTCGGTATGTCCGGGAAGTGCGCTGTATCTGATACCCATCTCGCTGATCTTTGCGAAAGCGGGCTGAAGAGCCGTGAGCAGTTCGCTCTTGAGCTGTCCGTCGATCTCTTCTCTTGTGTATTTATCGGTTACATTACCGGCAACATTTGTATAGAAAAGAATGGGGTCTTCGATCTTGTATGAGTACTCTCCGTGGCAGCGGATCGTGATGTCAACATCAAGTCCTATGTTCTTGTCTACCACGCGGAAAGGTACGGGATTGGCTGTTCCGTACTTATTGCCCGGTATCTCTTTTGTATTTACATAGTAGACTCTCTGATCCTTGCCGGTATCACCGCCGAACGTGAACCTCTTACCTATCTGCTTGAAAGTCTCAACGATGGAATCGGAAAGCTTTCCGTAAAAGATACTCGGTTCCGTTGATGTATCGTAAACATATTCACCGGGAACCGCACAGATATCAACTACCTTTCCCTGCTCCACTATCAGCATGCACTGTCCGTCCGCAACCGCGATAACGGAACCGTTGCTGATGATATTGTCATGTCCCTTCGTATTGGACGAGCGCTTTCCGTCGATCTGCTTGGAACCCTTCTGAACTATAACGTCCGCAGGGATCGCCTCACAATAAAAGAACTCTTTCCACTGATCCGCAAGTGCGCCGCCGGCTGCACCCGCTATTGCCTGTACTAAACCCATTCCGTGATCCTCCTTATTATTAATAAAAGCAACTCTGATATTTTAACACATTTGAACTATTGTATCAATCGCTATCGGCAGGCGTATTTTCGCGTTTTCTGAACATACGCCCGAACAGGGATCCCCCCTTTTTACCGCCTTCATGAAGTATGCTTCTGAGCTCGTATCTCGAGTCATCGGTGCAGTCCTTCTCATATGTCCGGTATGCGCGCATAAGCTTTCTGTCCGAAAGCAGCTGGTTGTACTTCCTGTCATACTGTGCAAAGTACGGATCCATGCGGCCCCTTACAAGTATCCTGAACCTGTCGTCACTTTCAAAATCCTCGGCAACGATATGTACATGCTGGTAAAGAATGAGAAAATCCTCGAGCCTGTATACTATCCCGAACCTTGTCGGATCGCATTTGGCAAGAACCTTGCATGCCTTGGCGGGTTCATCAAAAAAGCAGTAGAGCTTTCCAAGCTGCAGATGTATCCACGTATAGAAATCCGAGTCTTCATTGGCTTGGGATGCAAGCCTGCAGTACATCTCAAATGCTTTCTGGTATTCTCCCGTAAGGAAATGATCGAGAGCAACGGACAGTCTCTCGTTAACGGACAAGGTGGTCTGTTCCGAGCCCGAACGCGGCTCGGCAAGAGTTATACCCTCATACTGTTTATGTATCTCGCGTGTCCTCTCCTGGGCCGGCTCATATTCTTCAAGGATCTCATCGATCTCATCGGCACCGGCCGGAAGAGCATTGCGGAATTCGGCGTATTTCTTCCTTCCC
>JAFRIL010000186.1 GCA_017432845.1 Lachnospiraceae bacterium
ATACGGCGGATATGAAATAAGACCCGTTACAAGGGATTATAGGATATGATCATCCGTCTTGTAAATACAGCGTGAAGCGAAAAATCATTTTCGTGATTATCAATAAAAAAAGAGCCTTTGGATAGTCTCCAAAAGCCCATTTTTTGTGCAGGATCACCAAGACCCGCGGTCAGACCATATATCCCCTGTTGTCCGGTGACAGTGATGTGCTCTCGTTCAGGGTTCCTTTTCCGTACGTAAGTCCCGCATACACTGTCTGTGCATTGGACATCGCCGGACCGGAGTTATCCTTGGCCGAAAGCTCGTCAAATGATTCCCTTAAGGATGACAGAAGTCTTACCGCATCTGTTAGCGCGCTTTTGTCGTTTTTGATCACTGCCATCGAGACTATCCTTGAGATATACTCATATATCCGATAAAGCGGGAATGAGATCCCATACGTAAAATCAAGTGATGAGATCAGATCTCCGAGCACCCTTCCCGCGTTGGTGCACTGGGTCTTTGCGCCTTCGTGATCGCCTTTTTCAAAACAGTCACCGGCTTCCTTTATATAATCAATTGCAAGATCATACAGGATGACTATGATACCTGTAGGAGATGCATTTGTTATCTTAAGGGTATATTCCTGTTTCTTCTCGCTGGTCATATGTATCCTTTCCGGTTATACCATAGACTTTCCGTCCCCGCTGCGCTCCGCCTCCAAGGACGCTCGGACATTAATTTGATTTCCCCGTCCCCGCTGCGCTCCGCCTGGCACGACCTTCGGTCCTGCCATTTATTGCAGTAACTGCAATGCCTGCTGCGGCTGTTCGTTTGCATGGGCGAGCATGCTCGTTCCGGCCTGTACGAGTACCTGAAGCTTCGTATATTCAACCATCTCCTCGGCCATATCCACATCGTGAAGTGTCGAATATGATCCTTCGAGATTCTCTGTCGTCTCGGCAAGTGCCGCAACCGTGGATTCAAGCCTGTTCTGATATGCACCGAGTCCCGAGCGTGCGGACGAAACATATTCTATGGCTTTGGCAATATACTCAAGGGACTTCTGGGCGCCTTCCTGCGTACGCATGTCAAGCGGATCAAAGAAATTAGGGGTAGTGGTCACACCGATCCCGAGAGCTGAAGGATCCATCTTCGGTATCACCACCTGGATCTCCTGTCCTGTGGCTGTTCCGACCTGGATCTTCATACCGCCTATACCGGTAAGATCAAGATTCACCGGACTGCTATGATCTGATTCGGAATATGACACCATAAGCTTTGATCCGTCCATCATAGTGGCCGTGCATATTCCGCCCTGACAGACAATATCCTCATCTCTGAGATTCGGAATCGGATGACCGTTTTTGTCTGTCAGTTTCGGATGCTCAAGATCATTTAGATTAAGAGTAAATTCTCCATGCGGAAAATCAACATCATAGTCAAGAATCTTACTGTTTGGAGCATCATTTGTGATATATCCCTTCATACCCTGATCTCCGCCGAGAAGATTCTGGGTATTGTACTCCGTATCTGCCGCAATACGCTCTATCTCTTTACGAAGAGCGTTCACTTCCTTCTGGATCGCTTCCCTGTCGGAAGATGTAAGCGTGCCCGTTGAAGCTTTGAGTCCCAGTTCGTTCATACGCTGGAGCATGTTATGTACTTCCGAAAGTGCTCCTTCTGCCGTCTGTACAACGTTTACGGCATTGCTGGCGTTATCCTTTGCCTTGTACAGGCTCCTTATCTGTGCGTTCATGCGGTTACCGACTGCCATTCCCGCCGGTGAATCCTTCGCATGGTTGATCTTGAATCCCGAAGACAGTCTCTCTGTCGAAGCGCTGTTCTTTTCTTCGTTGGTCCTAAGTACGTTCTGTGCTATCAGTGCCTGCATGTTTGAATTGATCTTCATACCGTCTCTCCTTCTTGTCTATGCCTGTGATGCCGTTTGTACTGCGCCTATGAACGCTTTTGCCATTTTATATAATGTGCTGTCCGAAGCTTTCGTATGATCAGACTCCGGAAGATAACCTTCTCTTACGGAACTGTTGGAAAATACATATGACAGATTTGCCGTGCCGATATGCTCCCTTGACAACCCCTCTTTTATTTTATCGTCAATACCTTTAAGATTCTCAACCCCGGCACGCGAATCCGACACGATAAATCCGTCCGCGCCGCCGGATCTTAACGAAAACGTCGCATCAACCCTGCCGTAAATATCGCTTTCAAATGAAGCTTTCACCTTGGAGGACTCTTCATCGGAGTGAACGATCGTAAGATGTATCGAAGTCCAGCCTTCATCAAGCTTTACCGGAATCTCATAGCTTTCATTTCTTGAAAGAGCAGAGGCAAATCCGACCTGCTTATAGAGCATGGACAGTGTTCTTACGTCTTCATAACTATCGGCTCTGCCGGCGTTTTCTTTTGCAACTTCTGCTGCCTTGTCAAGAAAACTCTCATAGGATGCCTGAAGGCTCTCCCTGTCTGTAAGGCTGTCGGCAAGCATTGCTGCATCCTCATCCGTAAGGAGCCTCTTTCTGTCATCATCCTTGCTGCCTTCAAATGACCTCTCGCCCGAAAACAGCTTCTTATATCCTTTTCCCATGCCGCCGGTAAGTGCCGTAACTGCAAGGATGTTTTCCACCGTGACAGGCGCTTCTGCCATGGACAGTATATCCTGTGCTTCCTTCGGAGCCTTTGCCGCAGCCCTTATATCACGCTGTTTTTCGGCCACATAATCTTTATCGGCAGCCGGATCGATCAACTGAGGGAATACTCTTTCGATCTGTGATGTGATCGTCTCTCCCTTTTCGTTAAGCTCCTCGAGGAATCCGAAATCATCATCTATGACATACTCACCGTTTGTATGCCTGTTTGATCTTGAAGCCTTGAGCATATTGGAAAGTGTGAGCTCTTCCCCTGTATTAAGGACATTCCCGATGACCTTTCCGTCACGCTTTTCTATCGTATTGAACAGCCTGTACATCCCGATGAAAGCCTTCTTCTCGTCATCGGTGATATTGCCGCTTCTCTCGAGACGAAGCAGGAACTTTGAATACTTCTCTGTCGATTCCTCAAACGGCTCTTCGGAAAGCTTCTTTTCAAGTTCGAAGATGTTCTCCGACAACGGATTTTGTCCCTGTCTTATCATCTGAAGAGTTCTGGCGGGAGTCATAAGCGATATGACCCTCTCTACGGATGCCGTAGCCTGTCTTATCTCATCCACCGACTCGCGGCTTATCATCATTCCGGCATAACCGAGCGTTCTTACGGCCTTGCGGTTTGCCTCATTTGTATCCATATCAAGATCCGCGAGTATATCATCAACGTTGCGGAAAGCTTTTGTAATGGAATCACCCATATCGGCTCTGGGAACTGTCATTAGTGTTTCGTATGCCTCGCCTGCCTTCTCATATGCACCCTGAAGATTACGGCCCTGCCTTTCGATACCCTCAAGGCTGAAATCATCCGATCCGGCTCTTTCGGCAATGACCCTTACCGGAACTTCCGGGATATAACGGACAGCAGCTTGGGTTTTCCTGAAAAGATCGATACGCTCATCAAGTTCTTTATCGGATACGATATCCCCTGTCCCCTGATTTTCGCCCGCATTATTCTCCGGCGAAAGAAGCGGTGCCCAGAATTGCCTCTCAGCATCCTTTAGCTGTTCTACAAGCTGCTCTAAAGGCTGCGTTTCGATATTAATGCCTTTTCGAAGAAGCGTAAGGTTTGCTTCCGCAGTCATAGCAAGCCTTACTTCCTCAAGCTGCCTGCGACGGGTAATATCCGCGGGATCTTCCATGTTTTTAAATACTTCGACGATTTCCGCGGCCCTTGTATAGAGACTCTTTGTATTATCAAGAACTGCTTCCCTTGGGCTCTTTCCTTCTTCGAGGGCAACCGTTACGGCTGCAAGAAGATCCTTCGGATCTGCGGGAAGGCTGATATCCTTAATATCCGCATATGCGGTAAGTGTCTCCTTTGTGATCGGAAGTCCCAGGCCGGCGATCGTCCTGGCATCCGAAAGAGCGGCCTGCTCATCGGGAAGATCTGCTTCTTTTATGACTTCAAGTGCCTGAGCTGACAGATCATCCCACTTGGACATGGTCAGTTCCGCTCCCGCATATGTTGCTGCACCTTCATAATGAACTTTCTGAGACGAAAATCCTTTTGAAGCTGCGCTGTACTCTGCTTTGTAAAGATTCTCAATAGTGGGGGACAGTTCCTCAGACACCATGTATGCCTTGGCCTCATCCGTAAGAGGCTTAAGGTTCTGGGCCATCATAACGGTCTCTTTGATCCCGGAGATATTATCGCCAGTTGCGGGAAGATCCGCATCGCCAAGCATATCCGACAGGATCTTTCCGGAATTGATCGAATTGCCGTAAACGGCCTTTATGTCGTCTTCCGTAAGGTCATCATTATAGCCCGCAATGGTCGTACCGGCCTCGGCCATCCTGATCTTGATGCGGTCAAGATTGGTCACTGCCTCCCCTGCGGGTATCTTTGTGGGGTTAACCCCGTCCTTAACCAGTTCGGCGAAATCTTCGTCAGACATGGAATTAGACATCACGGCCATGTAATCACTCTGAACGGAAACGTTGGTCATACCGGCCATCTGCGCAATCTCTTGTGCAGATTTCAGATCTTCCTTACCGTATGCAGCGTTCTCCTTAACTTTGCCCGTAATGTCTAAGGAATATCCCGTCTTCTCCGTCATCGTCCTTGATGCTGAAAAAGAGGGTCTCTCATATGTGATATGTTCCATGTCATTTACATGATTTGCGCCATGATTTCCGATAATATCGATGTTCATGAGCCACCTTCCATATGTAAATGCACATCCAATATCATATTTTCATATACTATTTCGGTAACTTTTCCGGAAAACTTTAATATGAAAAGACCTCTTCACGCAGAAGAGGTCAAGGATTGTGTGATCTTACTTAAAATTCAAAGATCGCGGCGCCATACGGTGCAAGCGGATAAGCGATCGAATACTCCTGTCCGTCCCAGCTGATCTTCTCGGCCGTAAACACTTTCTTCTTCGAAGGCTCTGAATTACCGCCGAACTGCTTGTCATCCGCCTCAAGAAGCAGCCTGTATTTGCCGCTCTTCGGAACGCCGACCCTGTAATCGCCGTGCTCCATCGGAGTAAAGTTTAAAACGAACAGAAGGCTCTTCTTCTTTGCCCTGTCGTATCTGACAAACGAATAGATGCTCTTGTACGTATCATCGGCGTTGATCCATGAAAATCCTTCCCATTCATGATCGAGCTCGTAAAGGCACGGATACTCGTTGTACAGTTTTAACAGCTCGCGAACATAGCTTTGCATCCCGCTGTGGAGGTCATCGGCAAGAAGCGACCAGTCAAGTTCCCTGTCCTCGCTCCACTCCGTATCCTGGGCAAACTCCTGGCCCATGAACAGAAGCTTTTTGCCTGAGTGGCCGAGCATATATGTATATCCGACACGGAGGTTCGCAAACTTGTCAACGTAAAATCCCGGCATCTTGTTGAGCATCGAACACTTCAGGTGTACGACCTCATCGTGTGAAAGCACGAGGATGTATTTCTCCGCCTGGTTATAGCTCATGGCGAAAGTCATCTTATAATGGTTGTCTCTCCTGAAGATGGGATCGAGCTTCATGTAATCACAAAAATCATGCATCCATCCCATATTCCATTTGAAGGTAAACCCGAGTCCGTCGTTTTCGGGAATGTCGGTAACCTTCGGCCACGCTGTCGACTCTTCGGCTATCATCATGACCCCCGGGAATACTCCGTGGATATATGAATTCAGGTGCTTGAAGAACTCTATTGCCTCGAGATTGTGGTTTCCGCCGTACTTGTTCGGGATCCATGCGCCGTCCTTCTTGCCGTAATCAAGATACAGCATCGATGCGACCGCATCTACCCTAAGTCCGTCTATATGGAATTCCTTCAGCCAGAATATCGCATTGGCGATCAGGAAGTTCTTGACCTCGGATTTGCCGTAATCGAATATCTTCGTGCCCCAGTCGGGATGCTCTCCCTTTCTCGGATCCGCATATTCATAAAGAGCCTGTCCGTCAAAATCAGCCAGTCCGTGGGCATCTCTCGGGAAGTGGGCCGGTACCCAGTCGAGGATGATACCGATCTTGTTCTTGTGGAACTTGTTCACCATATATGCGAAATCTTCCGCGGATCCGTACCTGGTCGTCGGTGCATAGTATCCTGTTACCTGATACCCCCACGATCCGTCAAAAGGATGTTCCGCAATACCGATAAGCTCGATATGAGTATAGTGCATATCAAGAAGATATTCCGTCATCCTGTCCGCAAACTCGCGGTAAGTGTAGAATCCTTCGTCATCACGTCCGGGATGTCTCATCCACGAACCGATATGACACTCATATATCGCGATCGGAGACTCAAACAGATCAGTCTGTGAGCGTTTCTTCATCCATGCCGAGTCACTCCAGCGTATCTTGGAAATATCCGTCGTAACGCTTGCCGTTCCGGGACGAAGCTCGGCCTTGTTCGCAAACGGATCGGCCTTATACAGACGGTTTCCGGTCTTGGTTGTGATCAGATACTTGTACTGGAAGTCAACACCCATACCGGGTATGAATATCTCATATATCCCTGCAGGCTCGAGCCGTTTCATCGGATACTCATCTTCGTTCCATCCGTTAAAATCAGTGATAAGATTTACTGCTGCAGCATTAGGAGCCCATACGGCAAAATACACACCCTGCTTCTGTCCTTTTTTGCATGGGTGTGCACCGAGTTTCTTATATATATCGTAATGCGTACCCGTTCCGAACAGGTACATGTCCATATCCGTAATAAACGGATCGATCTTTTTTGATTCCGCCATCTGTATCCCCCTTTATCTTCTTGTA
>JAFRIL010000187.1 GCA_017432845.1 Lachnospiraceae bacterium
CATCAACGGCCTGTATCGTCATGAGCGCTCCGGTCGTAGCCTGGTAGCCGTTTCCCTCCTCCGCATTGACAGCTGTTACAAGACCTGATATAGGCGCCGTGACAATGTAGTTATCAAGCGAATCTTCGCTCTGTTCCTTCTGACGCTCGAGACTCTTGACATTGTCATTTGCCGTAAGATTACCCTTATTCAGGTTATAATCATTCTTGGCCATGTTAAAGGAAGCATCATAGGTGGATTTGTTAAGCTTTACATATGCATCACTGTAATCGCGTTCCTTCTGATCAACAGTCTTCTGGGCCGTTTCTTCAGCCTTGATATATGTATCTATGCCAGAATCATAACCTTTGATCCGGGATTCATAATCAGTAACTATGGACTGTTTATCAGCAACCTTCTGGGTTTGTTTTTCGATTTCTTTATCCTCCACAACCTCCCCGGACGCTCTTTTTTCTTGAAGTTTATCTAAATCAACCCTTGCTTCGATCAAATCTTCCTTTGCCCCGTCAATCTTCTCCTTGGCTTCTTCATACTTAGCCTTATATTCAGCCTTATCATCGCACGCTTTCTGAAGATCATCCTTCGCCTTCTTCAGATCCTCTCCCGCTCTCTGGAAAGCCTCGTACGAAGTTGCGATACCGTAATTCTCCAGATCATTGCCATTCACATACGTGTTGGTTCGATCTCCTCCGTCAAGCGCTTTTGCCTGCTTGGCCTCGGTTATATCCTCTTCAAGCTGGCCTATCTTCTTATTGATATCTTCGCGTGAAAACGTTACAACGATCGCGCCCTGCTCGACCATATCACCGACCTTGTAGTTAACCTCTTCGATCTTGACACCCGAAAGTGCACTTGTGAGTGTCCTGACATCTTTACTCTGTATCGTACCGGTCGTTGAAATGGAACTGGTTATGTCCATCCTCGTAACGGTCGCCTCCTGTTGCGTCGGCTCCATGGCATCCTTGAGCTTTTCAGCCGCATTCCTGACCTTAATTACAACAAACACAATAAGACCTGCGATGACCGCAAGTATTATCATCCACTTTATCCATTTTCTGTTCTTTTTGGTGCGAAACACTGTGACAGGCTCGGTTTTTGCCTTTTCCGGCCCGGTCTGTGACGGATTATCTGCTGTGATCTCCGACGAAATGTCTACTATATCCGGATCATTACCCATGATTTCCCCTCATCAATATCCAGTTATACTCCACCCCTCAAAACAACACTAAATATTGTACTATAATCCGTCAAAAATCACAATATATATCACATGAACAAAGGGTTAAATATTTACAGGAGGGAAGGCAGCCTGTAAAGAAACGATTCATCAAGATGTATCGCGACAACCGGCGAATGCATGATATGTCTTACGACAAAGCAGACAAGAAGAAGCAAGATCAGCGCAATAAGACCTGCCTGCCTCAGTTTCCTGCCGGGCTTTATAAGACCAAAGAAATAAAGGATAAACAGCACAGCTGCCACGATAAAGACGGGCCAGAGCGGATGATAATAAAAAGCATCGGCAAACCTCCCGGTAAATACGCACAAGATCGCTCTTGTCGCACCGCACAATGGGCAGGGTATACCGAACAGAAACTCAAGAGGACATCTGTAGATATCCAGGAACATCATAAAAACAACGGCCGCAAGAACGGCCGTTGTTATAAGAACTGTCTGCTTTTTACTTTGCGTACTGTCCATCAATGAATACGATCTCTGTCTCATCTCCGAATGCAGCAGCACCGTAAGCCTTTGTAAGACCGATGATCCAGTCGATCAGAGACCAGATACCGCATCCGCCACATGTTATCAGCTTAACGATACCAAGGCCGATCTGTCCTCTTACGAACCTGTCTACTCCGAGACCGCCGAGAAGGAAGGTGAACACCCAAACATACAGATTCTTGTCAAATCTCTTTTCCATTATAATCCTCCTATAATTACGTGTTCAGTTGTAAATCAACGATATTCAGTTTAAGGCATGACCGGTAAAGTGTCAAGCGCCAATCATGACTCCTCAACCTTGGAAAACAATGGTTTGAGCAGAATCGGCGTTGCAACCGACGTTACGATTATCATCAGTATGACAGCCGGAAAAAATGCCGAAGTCAGTACGCCTTCGGATAAGCCCTTCTGAGCAACGACCAAAGCGACTTCGCCCCTTGTCATCATTCCCGTTCCGATCCTGAGGCAGTCCATCCAGCCGTATCCGCAGAACCTGGCCGCAATACCGCATCCTATGACTTTCGTGATAAGGGCAACGATTATAAAACAGATGCTGAAGCCCAAAATGGAAAGGTTAATTCCGGACAGGTCGGTCTTTAAACCGATACAGGCAAAGAACACCGGTCCGAACAGCATATAACTGCTTATATCTATCTTCTTCTCAACGTAGGAATTATTCCTGATGGTGCACAGCACCAGTCCGGCAGCATAGGCTCCCGTGATATCCGCGATCCCGAAAAACTGCTCGGCAGCATATGACATCGCAAAGCAGAATGCGAGGCTGTATATCGGAAGTCTCTGCGTATGCGGGTGCTTCTCCTCGAGCCATGCCATGATCTTGTGAACGACAAATCCGACAATGAAAGTAACCACAAAGAACAGTGCGATCTTGCAAAGCACGATACCGACATTGCCCTGTCCGCCTGCACCACTGACAACAAGCGTGAGGACAACGATCCCTATGACATCGTCTATGACAGCGGCGCCGATTATGGTCGTTCCGACATCAGTGGTCAGTTTTCCCATCTCGGAAAGTGCGGCAACGGTTATCGATACACTGGTGGCCGTCAGAATCGTTCCCATAAAGAGCGCTGTATAGAACTCTTTTGAAGGCGGAGCGGCAAATCCGTAAAACAAACCATACAGCAGATGTCCGCCGATAAGCGGGACCAGAACCCCGATGCAGGCTACGACAAACGATTTTAACCCTGATTTCTTAAGCTTGACGATATCCGTGTCAAGTCCCGCCTCAAACATCAGCATTATGACGCCGATCTCCGCAAATATTTCCGTAATATCATTGGCCGTGGCAAGTCCAAGTACCGAAGGGCCGAGCAGCAGTCCCGCCACGATCTCTCCGGCCACCTGAGGAATACCTATCCTGCGGGATAGTATTCCGAAAGCTTTTGCCAGAAAAATTATCATTGCAAGCTCAAGAAGAAACGAATAATCCATGACGACCTCCTTTTTAAGTTGTTCGTACACCGAAAAGATGTTAAAATTATTAAATCATGGAAGACGATATTTTTTTACAGCTATCAAGCCTTATAAACGGTGGTTCCCCGTCGCCCTTATCCGGTCCGGTCACTTCCAGTTCCGGACCCGCATCACCATACGGTGCTACAGATTCGACGATGTTTACCTCCGACAACATGGTATATCCGGATATCAAGCCCAAGCGGGCTGCGGATGGCCGAAGAAACGTAGTTGTCATTGATGATGATTTTTCCACTCTTGACCTGATGACGATCTATCTTCAGCGTGATTACGATGTGGAGACATTCGACAATCCCAAGAATGCCATCTTCTACCTGAACGGAACCATACCGGATCTTATATTTATTGACTGTTACCTAAATGTTATGTCAACCAAAAAGGTCCTTGAGATCATCAAAACATACAAGGAACTTGCAAATATACCCATCATCTACCTGGCCGAGCCTTCCGAACAGGCTGCTATTGAGAGCAAGCTCCCGCCGGGTGTTGTGGATATCATTTCACGCCCCGTAAAGCGGGGAGATCTGCAGCGAATGCTTGATACATATATCAGCGATGAAGAGCCGGAAGAAGATGAGGCGGCCGATCATCCGATCATGTAAAGTCCATCTCGTCATCGGAGGGATCCTTTGACGAGATTTTTTTCCATTCGGGAAGAGCCTTTCCGTCATAACCCGTGCCATTTGGATCCCCCGTCTTAATGAAATTCGAAAAATAATCGCACATACGTCTTGCAAGTTCATAATGCAAGCCGTTATACGGTCGCCAGCACTTCTGGATCGTCTCAAAAAAGAACCACAGATCGCACGAATGAAAAGCTCCGGGCTTATCCGGTCCCGGAATATCCGGCCCGAACATGTATACATACATCGGAGCATCGAGTGTGCTTCTCACATGTGTATTCGCGACATTTCTGACTGAGTTCTGCACCGTATTTATAAGCCTTTGACCATTTCGGGTTATTATATCTGCCTTGATCCTGTCGTCGTTCGGATCTGCACTTATGGGAAGGACGTCCAAAAACTCATCTCTTGTATACCCGGTCAAAAACGGTACGTCCGGAAGTTTTGCTTCTAGCATGAGCTTATAAGGGTCTTCTTTTGCATAAACTCCATCGATGCAGGGAACAAATCTCGGATGGGATGATGCGTATTCCTTGTATTTATCCCTGAGCGTTATTGAATCCACCAATCTTGCCTCTTCAATCGAAGCACACCCTATATACTCCAAAAAGGTTTTTCCGTTCTTTTGGGCTTCTTCATAAGTTACGGGCGATATGATCGCATCGGAAAAGAAAGGATTTCTTATAAGTCCCGACAGGATCGCAGCTTTATCGATCATTTTGGCCGCATCGGGATTTGCAAGGGCATAGGCAACACTCATACCTCCGGCAGACTGTCCGGCAAGGGTGATCTTACCGGAATCTCCGCCAAATGCGGCTATATTGTCATGTACCCAGCGAAGACCGGCCAACTGGTCGAGAAGTCCGAAATTTGCCGGATGAAGCGCGTCCTCTCGGGGTAGATCCGGATGTGCGAGGAATCCGAACACTCCGAGGCGGTAGGCAATGGTCACCACAACGATCCCGTGCCTTGCCAGCCTTTCGCCGTTAAATTCCATCTCAGCCGTATATCCCCACTGGAAGGCGCCGCCGTATATGAACACGAGGACGGGAAGCTTGTCATCAGTACTCTTCGCCCCTGTCCAGACATTTAAGTACAGGCTGTCCTCACTTGCCGGGATATCGGGATCCACATGGAATTCCCGGCAATAAATATCACCGGAGACCCCCGGCTGATCCTGCATTGATATGGGGCCGAACTCATAACAATTTCTTATACCTTCCCAGTTTTCGCATGGTTTGGGGGCTTTCCAACGGTTTTCGCCTACAGGCGGCGCTGCAAACGGTATCCCGCGAAAGACCGTGATCCTCGGATCATCAGCAGCAAGTCCCCTTACCGCTCCGTTTTTTGTTATTGCTTCTCTTATCATCTGTTGGTTCTCTTTACTGTACTTATCTATTTTCTTTTATGATCAGTGTAGTCAGGTAGCCGGTATCATTGGGAAGTTCATCGATGCCGCGGTACACTCTCTCCCCGGGCATCCCGCACTTGCAAACAGCATAGACCGAAAGGGGCCGGCCGGTATTTTGGGTATATTCCCGGATACTCTCCTTCACCGGTGCCAGATCTTTGGGACACTTCATAACCACCTTGGTCCCCGGAAGAGTCAATGCGTCCGCAAGACCATCCGGCCCCGGGATTATATGAAGAGGTTGCCCTCCTTCGCAGAGTGATATGCCAAGAGTGGCAGCACACTCAGCCGGTGAGGATATCCCGCTTACGATCTTAACCGTTTTGCCATCCTTTGCCGCAAGATCTGCGATATAGGAAAATGTCGAGTATACAGAAGGATCCCCGATCGTGATAAAAGCGACCGTATCCCCATCTTCCAGGCGTTTTCTGACACTGTCGTATATTATCTCATGACGCACCCTTCTTGAATCGGGATCAGGAGTCATTTCAAAATCACACCCTTCGATCTCCTTGTCCAAGGCCTCGGGAACCGCCTGTTTTACAATATCAAACGCCCTGCATTTAGCCGCATCGATATGCGGGATATACAGTACATCTGCCTGTTTTATCGCATTTATTGCCTTTAATGTAAGAAGCTCCGGATCTCCCGGTCCTACACCTACACCGATCAATACACCTTCCATGTCTACCACTCGTTGACCATCTTACCCATATTTATGAAGTGATCCGCTATCCTTTCGGAATTGGATGCAAGAGACATGTACTGAGATCCTACTATGGCAGTACATATTCCCTCGTTAAGCCTTATAATATGATTTTCTGCCATTCTTGTGGTTATCCTGTCAACTTCATCCTCTATCTTATAGGCTTCGGTCAGAGCTTCCTTGTCCTTCATGGTATATGCCCTGATAACCTTGTCAAACAGTTCCTCGATATGCTCTCTCATGTACGCTATCTCCGAGATCGCAGATTCAGAGAATCCTTCGCTCTCCGACTTGAGCGTGTCGGCATATTCCATGATGTTTTCGGCATAGTCTCCAACCCTTTCCAGATCACTGATCGTATGGAAAGTAGTGGCAACGAATTTATGGTCCTTCTCACTAAGCGGAAGCTTGGACAGTTCCACGACAAACTTGACAAGTTCTTTATTTATGAAGTCAATTTCCTTCTCGTTTTTATTGAATTGTTCCTGTTTGGAAAAATCAAGAGTGCTGATAGCCTCTAACGAATAGATGTAATTGAGCATAGCTATATCAGCCATGTTGATGATCTCTTTCTTAAGCTGGTCCACTGCGATCGGCGGAGTCTTAAGCATGTTCCAGTCAACATAGTACAGCCTGCCGGCTTCCTCGGTAACGGTTGCTTCATCGTGTGAATCGGGGATCAGCTTCGAGACGATACTAACGAGAAAACCCGTAAGCGGCAGGACTATCAATACGGTTATCGTATTAAACACCGTATGGAACATTGCGAGCTGTATCTGCGGTACACCCGGAAACAGCCGTTCAAATATGATCCCGAAGTCAACACTGTCTCCGGTTGTCAAAGAGATGATCAGTCCTGTGATCAGGAAAACTATAACACCGCCCACATTAAACAGCAGATGGATAAGCGCAGTCCTTTTGGCGTTTTTGCCGCTTCCCAGTCCGGCGATCATTGCGACCACGCACGAGCCGATGTTTGCACCCATGGTAAGATAGATACCCTGATCGAGTGTGATCAGTCCGGTAACGACCATCGTGATAGCGATAGAAGTCATAACAGATGAGCTTTGGATCACGGCAGTAAGGATCGCACCGACGAGCACCAGCAAAAGAGCATTACTGATCCCGGCCAGGAAATGTTTGACCGAATCAAGGGCCGAAAGTGTTTCCATGGAGGAACTCATCATGGAAAGGCCCACGAACAGCATACCGAAGCCGGAGAAAATCCCGCCCCAGCGTTTTATCTCATCCTTGTTGCCGAAAAGCGAGATGAGGGCACCGATGCCGGCAAAGGCCGAAAAGATCACGGTTGTAGAGACTCTGTTGCTTCCGGTCATACCGAGTGCTACGATCTGGCCTGTGATCGTGGTACCGATATTGGCGCCGTATATTACCGTCGCAGCCTGTGTCAGGGTCATTATGCCTGCATTAACAAAACCGATGGTCATAACCGTGGTCGCACCGGAACTCTGTATCGCTGCAGTCGTTACCACACCTATTCCAACCCCTATCATCTTGTTCCCGGATACCTTTCGGAAAAGTGCCCTAAGTTTGCTGGAACTTATAGCTTCGAGATTGGAACTCATGGTAGTGCAGGCAACAAGGAAAATACCGATACCTGCCAACATCGATAGTATTGCGGAAATGATTAATGTCGAATTCACCGTTTAGTACTCTCCCTGCTTTGCCCGGTCATTATTACTTGTTATTCTATCATACTCATTTATGACTTCTTCAAGTATGTCACATGCTGTCTCGATAGTATTCTTACACCTGTACTCCGGTGTAAAGGACTGCGGTTTTATGTCCTTACAAAGAACTGATCCGTATCTTTTGTTAAACTCCCTTATAAGAGACGTTGTAACGGGCTTTATATCTTTACTTTCGTGAGCTTTTGATCCGATGTATCTCATGGACAGTACTGCAACGGCAGAAAGGACGGCTCCGCATGTGTTTCCGGTCTGGATCCCGGCGCCAAAGCCACCGTATGCGATCATGTCATGTTCATGAAGCCCCAGACCATAGTATTCGTTCGCTGCCCGTATTATGGTCTCCGCACAGTTATAGTTACCTTCATAGTAATACTTCTCATAAAGATCCTTAAGCATCTGTCTTTATTCTCCTTCTGTCCGACTTTCTTTTTACCATATCGCATATCCTGTCTGCTGCGATTCCAACAAGTACTCCAACTACTATCCCGCATAAAACATCCGCGGGAAAATGCAGGAACATATACATCCTGCTAAAAGCTATAAGAGCTGCCGCTACAAACGCCGCTATCCCGGCTTTCCTGTATTTTACAAAGATAGCTGTTGACGCAGCAAATGCCTGTGCTGAGTGTGCTGAAGGAAACGATGATCCATTCGGGCGCTCGACAAGAAGCGCAAACGCCCGGTCTATGTCACAAGGTCTCGGTCGATTGATCAGGTTCTTCAGGATAAAATGACAAAATACGCTTGCAAATACCCAGGACAAAAGTACCGTTATCCCGGTCATCCTTGTCTTCTTCGGTATCAAAAGCGCCAACCCCACAATCAGCCACAGCTGACCGTATGATCCGGAGATTCTTGTAATCGCAAGAAAGATGGTATCTAACAGTTGCGTTCGTGGTATTGCGTATAAGAATGATAATTCCACTACTTTTGTCTCCTTTTCCATGGCCTTTCTTTACCGATCCAGCCGTTCTCCTTCCAGTACTTATAGTCGGTATATTCGGGATCCTGCTTGCCAAGACTTGTCTGCAGCATCCTTACGGCATAAAACTTTGCTTTAACGATAAGGCCGGTACGTCCGGGTTTGTTATAATCGATGGCTCGCATTTTCTCTGCCACACTACTCAGCTTCTTTTGAAAGTATGCCTTCCTTTTTTCGTCAATCCTGTTCCAGTCAATATCTGCCATCAGCCTGAAGCTTACAACTTTGATCGAAGAAATCCCCCACCAGGACAGGCTGTCCTTAATATCCTTTGCGGTGGACTTTCCGCCTGCTCCGAGACATTGGGTGATGATCACCGCACGTTTTACAAACATTTCCTTGGCAGGGCGGTGAGGCATCCATCTGTAACCGAAATGATCCAACATAGCCTTCATTGCACCGGTGGTATGAAATACATAGGCAGGGGACGCAAATACCAACAGATCCGCATCAAGCAATGATCTTTCAATCTTCTGAATATATCCGGCATCTTTACAGAGATGCTGGTCTTTTAAAAAACACATCGTACATCCCACGCAAAAGCCCGGGCAATCCTTGGGCAGATAATACTCCGTGATATCTGCATCATCCCTGAACCGCTCCAAGAACATTTCCTTCATTCTGTATGTAACACCGTGTTTTTCGGTTCCGTTGATAACCGTGATCTTCATAACGTCCTCCGTTATCGATCCCTGACTTGAAATCCCGAGTCATTATATCACATATTTCATGCTGTCTTGCACTTCTTAATGTACGGTATGTATATTGCTTGCCATCGAAGGGTGATCATAATGCGTGTTATCATAGGTCTGGCCCGCATAAGCGGATCGGATCTTTTTATATACTCGGACAAATCGAACAGCCGATTTGGGCAATAAAAAAGCCCGAAACACCCTAAACAGGGCATTTGGGGCTTACGTGTGTGAAAGGATTCGAACCCTCGACCTTCTGGTCCGTAGCCAGACGCTCTATCCAGCTGAGCTACACACACTAATGTTGGTAGGGGGAACC
>JAFRIL010000188.1 GCA_017432845.1 Lachnospiraceae bacterium
AAACTGCCCAGTCGGCGCGATATCGGGTGAGCTTAAGAGCCCTTATACGATAGACCAGAGCAAGTGCATCAAGTGCGGTGCATGCGCCGAAAACTGCCCGTTCTCGGCGATCAAGATTGGATAAAGCAGGATCATTTTGGAGGATCTTATGGATTATATGACTATTGACGGCATCAAGGTGCCGATGGAAGGCGAGAAGAACATACTCTCACTGATCCGGAAGGCGGGGATAGACATCCCCACGTTCTGCTATCACTCCGACCTTTCGATCTACGGTGCATGCAGGATGTGCATGGTGGAAGACGACAAGGGCAAGATGTTCGCATCATGTTCAGAGGTGCCGCGCCCGGGTATGGTGATCCATACGAACACGAAAAAGCTCCAGCAGTACAGAAAGCTGATCATCGAATTGCTGCTTTCCGCACACTGCAGGGACTGTACGACATGTACGAAGAACGGGATGTGCGAGCTTCAGAGCCTTGCGTACCGTGTCGGCGTGCACGCGGTAAGATTCCTTAACAAGAAGGAAGAGCTCCCGATAGACCTAAGCTCGAAATGTATCGTCCGCGATCCCAACAAATGCATCCTTTGCGGTGACTGTGTCAGGACCTGCTCGGAAAATCAGGCAGTCGGGGCCATCGACTTTGCCTACAGGGGATCGAAGATGCAGATCACTCCCGCATTTGACAAGCAGCTGTGCGATACGGACTGCGTAGGATGCGGACAGTGTGCGGTCGTCTGCCCTACCGCAGCGATATCGATAAGGACGAACGTTACCGAGGTATGGGATGCGATAGAAGACCCCCAAAAGCGCGTGGTTGCCCAGATAGCACCCGCTGTCAGGGTTGCTGTCGGCGACAAGTTCAATCTTCCCAAGGGCGAGAATGCGATGGGAAAGCTTGTTAAGGCCTTAAGGATCATGGGCTTTGACGAGGTATATGATACAAACTTCGGGGCGGATCTTACCGTAATGGAAGAATCCCGCGAATTTGCCGAAAGGCTCAAGACGGGTGAAAACCTGCCGCTCTTTACATCATGTTGTCCCGGATGGGTGAAGTTCTGCGAAAACAGATATCCCGAGCTTTTGCCCAATATCAGTACATGCCGCTCACCGATGAGCATGTTCTCCCCGGTGATTAAGGAGTACTTTGCAAAGCGCGACAAAGAGGAAGGCAAGGAGACCTACATCGTTGCCATCATGCCGTGTACAGCCAAGAAGGCCGAGATCTTGCGACCCGATAACCAGACTTGCGGCAGGCAGGATACTGATATAGTGATAACGACCCAGGAGATCATCAGGATGATCAGACAGGTCGGCATCAAGTTCGAGAACCTTCCGAGCGAGGCGTGTGACATGCCGTTTTCGATGGCATCGGGCGGAGCATCGATATTCGGTATCACAGGCGGTGTCACAGAGGCGGTCCTTCGCTATCTGTCAGCCGACAAGGATCATACGACGCTTGAGAACATCAAGTATTCGGGCATCCGAGGAAAAGAAGGGTTCAAGCATGCTGAAGTTACATTGGGAGACCGAACGATAAGGATAGCAGTCGTTCATGGCCTTCGAAATGCGTCAAACCTCATAGAAGATATCAAGGCAGGACGTGCGCAGTATGATTTTGTAGAAGTCATGGCGTGCAGGCGCGGATGTATCCTCGGCGGCGGCCAGCCCGTACCTATGGGCCCTACGACAAGGACAGCCAGAATGGACGGCATTTACCAGGTAGACCAGCTCTCAAGTATCCGTTACACGGACGAAAATCCTTTGATCGACCGTATTTGGGAAGACATCATCAAAGGAAGGGAGCATGAGTTGCTTCATAGAGCAGGTGTGTGACAGCTTTTCAGGCAGGGGATAAAAGTGAAGTACAGAAGCGTTAACAATCCTGATAATATCTCGACACTGGGCTTCGGATGCATGCGTTTTCCGAAGAAGGGAAACGGCTTTGACCTCGATGAGATCAGAAAAGAGATAGAATATGCGATAGAAAACGGAGTCAACTATTTTGACACCGCTTATATCTATCCCGGAAACGAAGAGGCCTTCGGAAAGGTGCTCGAATCGATCGGTGCCAGGGATAAGATAAACATCGCAACGAAGATGCCGCATTATCTCATGAAGACTGCCGAGGAGGCAGAAAAGCGTCTTAATGAGCAGCTTTCGCGCCTTCGGACCGATCATGTGGATTATTATCTCATGCATATGTTGCCTGACGTAAGATCATGGCATGCACTTGTTGAAAGGGGAATCCCCGAGTGGCTTGAGGAGAAGAAAAAGGCCGGGACCATAAGAAGAGTGGGCTTTTCATTCCACGGCTCCTCCGAGATGTTCATAAAGATCCTGCATGAGTACAAATGGGATTTTGCTCAGATCCAGTACAACTATATAGACGAGAATACCCAGGCCGGGTCAAAGGGCCTGAAGGAAGCGGCATCAATGGGTATTCCGGTCATAATAATGGAACCTCTTCGCGGAGGAAGGCTTGTAAACGGCATTCCTGAGAAGGCTAAGGAAATGATCACGACTATGGCACACGGATGGTCGCCTGCGGAGTTCGGACTTCGCTGGCTGTGGAACCAGAGCGAGGTCACGTGCGTACTGTCCGGTATGAACTCCATGGAAATGGTACAGGAGAACATCAGGATAGCGTCCGATATGGAGGAAGGATCCCTCACGGATGATGACATGCGCACATATGAGAAGGTCATCGAAGAGATCAATGCCAAGGTCAAGGTAAGATGTACCGGATGCGGATACTGTATGCCCTGTCCTGCGGGGGTTGATATACCCGGATGCTTTAAGACCTACAACACTTCATATATCGAGAATTACTACAACGGCATCAGGGAATACTTCATGTGTACCGCGATGAAGAATGAAAGATCGATGGCATCGCTTTGCAAACAGTGCGGAAAGTGTGAGACACACTGCCCTCAGGGCATACATATAAGAGATGAGCTCAAAAAGGTGAAACACAGGTTTGAAAATCCCGTGTTTAAGCTTATAACCTTCTTTGCACCGGGCCATCTGAAATAGGATAGAAAATGCATCTATGAGAAGAAGGACTCTTGACTTAATATTAATACTGTGTATGACGATCATATTCGGATGCGCTCTTACAGGGTGCGATGATACCGCGGCAGATGCGGCGGATAATGCAGATGCCGCCGAGGGAGAAGAGACTGAGCCCAAAGATACCGATGCTTATGAAGAATACATCCGTTCGGCACTTGAAGGTGTAAACGGTGACCGCCCGGCAGCGGATGGAGCTTCGCCCACCGGTGATGCTTCTTCCGGTGATAATACCGGAACCCCTGTCCCCAAGGAGACCAAGGATGTTGCTACCGACAGGACCGCGCCGACTTCACTTGATGTCTCCTCCATGGAAAGCCCGGATGTGTTAAACGATCCGTCGCTCAAGGATCATATACTAGATACGGATTCTGTCTCACCGTCACCTACAGACTCCGTTACGCCGTCACCTACCGGAGATGTCTCACCGTCCCCGACGCTTGATCCGAATGCGACACCGACACCCGAACCTACTCCGTATATCACCCCGGATGAATTTGATGTCGGAAAGTGCTGCATATACATAAACGGCGAGAGTGACAGCGGACTCGGTACCGAGGTTGTAACCGCGATCAACAAGGTCAGAAAGGACCTGGGTTATAAAGAACTTGTTAAGAACACATCACTGTCGACTTGTGCCGACAGAAGGACCCGCGAAACCGTGGCAAGGTTTGACCACGTCCGCCCGAACGGTCAGATGTTCTATTCGCTCGCACCCGAGCACTTCAAAGCGGAGATGATAATAAGGAGCCGCCAGAAGGGCGAGGAGATCGTAGATACCCTTATCAAGAACGACCCTATTTCCAAGAATCTGATATTCACGGAAAAATACCAGTCGATCGGTGCATCGAGTTTCAAGTGCAACGGAGACCAGTATACGGTCGTATCTTTCGGTCTGTAAGTTGTCAAATGCGCGATTTTACTTGATTTTTTGACCCGATGAGAATAAAATAGTTAGAAGTGTATACTTTATATATATTCATAAAGGAGTTTGATTATGCCAAGAGACTTAGATCTGGATTTTGAATTTCAGGACGAAGAGGTCCGTGAACGCCCTCAGCGTCAGGCGCGCCCTGCTCAGAGGCGTGAGCCGGCCGGCAGGTCTCATGCAAGAACCGCACCGGCACGCCGCAAGAAAAATGATATGACATCGATCATCATACTTGCAGCCGAGATCGTTGTGTTCATAGGCCTTCTTATAGGATTCTTTTACCTTAAGGGTAAGATAGAAGATACGGATTCATCTTCACAGGCTTCGGCAAGTTCCGAGTCAGGTGAATCATCCGGTACAAACAACGGCGTTAACGTTGAGAGTGAGGACTTCACACTTACATGTACGAAGGTTCAGCTTGTTATGGATGCCGATAACCAGACTGCAGCAGTCGTTTATTTCACATTCGTGAACAAGACAGACACACCTCTTGCGATGAGCGCGGTATTTCCTGCAAGCGTTAAGCAAAACGGCGCTGACTGCCCGGAGGATACGAACCTTACGGACACTCCTGCCGAGATCGCGAACAAGGACATGCAGGTGTCGGGCGGACAGTCGGTTGAATGCGCATATGCGTTCAAGCTTGCAGACCAGACAAGCCCTCTGACACTTACGATACATGACAATTATTCAACATTCCAGGATATCGGCTCGACAGAGATACCTATCAGCTGATCGGGGCCGGCATAGAAAAGACAAGAGTCGGGACAGTTTTGTTCCGACTCTTTATGATATTAGGGTTTCAAAGTCATGGGGTAATCATACTTGTATGAATCATTCCATGTCATAAAAAGGGAGACCAGCATGAAAATAATCATAGTCGGATGCGGTAAGGTAGGATCCACACTTGCCGAACACCTCAACCAGGAGGGGCATGACATAACGATAATCGACAAACACTCGGAAAAACTGAAGTTTCTTTCCGAGCATATTGATGTTCTCGGTGTGGAAGGAAACGGTGCGAGCGTGTCGGTACAAAGGGATGCGGGAGTCAAGGATGCGGATATACTTATCGCAACGACCAACTCCGATGAGCTAAACCTTTTGTGCTGCCTTATAGCCAAGAAGGCAGGTAACTGCCAGACCATCGCCAGGATAAGGGATCCCGAGTATTTTAACGAGATGCGTTATATAAGGGATGAGCTTAACCTTTCAATGGTAATAAACCCCGAGCAGGCAGCTGCGGCCGAGATCGCCAGGATAATAAAGTTCCCCTCGGCAACGAAGGTTGACACGTTTGCAAGAGGAAGAGCCGAGCTGATAAAGCTGTCGGTTCCCGAAGGATCCAAGCTTGAAGGCCTTCGCCTTCACGATATGGACTCTAAGCTCGGATGCAGGGTCCTTATATGTACCGTTGAGCGTGGCGAGGAGCTTTTGATCCCGCACGGTGATTTTACGCTTGCGACGGGCGATGTTGTCTCGTTCATCGCACCGCACTCGGTTGCATCCGCATTCTTTAAGCTGAGCGGCACCAAGGTGTCCAACTCGGTAAAGTCGATCATCCTTATTGGCGGCGGCAAGATGAGCTATTACGTTGCCAAGATGCTTGAAGGCACCAAGATAAGCGTTAAGATAATCGAGCAGGATTTTGCCAAATGCCAGATGCTATCGGAGATGCTTCCCCAGACAGTCATCATAAACGGTGACGGTACGGACAAGCAGCTCCTTGATGAAGAGGGCGTGGGCGTTGTGGATGCCATCGGAAACTTTACCGGTATCGATGAGGAGAACATCCTCCTGTCTCTGTATGAAAAAGGCATCAGCAAGGCTAAGCTGTTAACCAAGATCAACCGGATAACGTTCGAGGAAGTCATAGCCGGCCTTGATATCGGAAGTATCATCAATCCGAACTCGATAACGAGCGATCATATCGTAAGATTCGTGCGTGCGCTTGATAACAGCCGCGGAAGCAGTAACGTTGAGACACTTTACAAGATCGCGCAGGGAAGAGCAGAGGCGCTTGAGTTCAGGGTAAGAGAAGACTCGGAGGTTGTCGGCAAGATGCTCCGCGAGCTTAAGATCAAGCCGGATGTTATCATCGCCTGCATCACAAAGGGAAATAAAGCCGTTATCCCTGACGGGTCAAGCATCATAGAAAAGGACGATCTTGTAGTTATAGTCAGTACGAGGCTGGGGCTGGGCAAGCTGGAGGACATTCTCGAATGAACAGGAAAATGGTCGCATTTTTCGTCGGAAGGGTCCTGCGTATAGAAGCACTTCTGATGCTTCTTCCGACTCTCGTATCTGTCATATATCTGGAAGAGGAATGGAAATATCTGGCTGTGGCCGTGGCTTTAAGCTTTGGAGTAGGATATCTCTTAAGCTTCAGAAGACCGAAGAATGTGTCGTTCTATACCCGTGAAGGGATTACCGCGGTCGCTCTTTCGTGGATACTCATGTCCGTATTCGGAGCCATCCCGCTCTGGCATGCGGTCGGGCATATCGGATTTACCGATGCGCTGTTTGAGACGATCTCGGGATTTACCACAACCGGAGCAAGCATACTGACCGAGGTTGAGTCGTTGCCCAAGGGCGTTCTCTTCTGGAGGAGCTTTACGCACTGGGTCGGCGGTATGGGGATCCTTGTTTTTGTCCTGGCACTGCTTCCCGGAGCGAGCGGAGAGAACATATACCTTATGAGGGCGGAAAGCCCGGGCCCTTCGGTAGGAAAGCTCTTACCGAAGGTAAAATCAACTGCCAAGATCCTGTATCTTATATATATAGCGATCACCGTGACGGAGATGATCGTTCTTGCAGCATCCGGAATGCCTGTATTTGATGCGGCAGTCATTACATTCGGAACGGTAGGTACCGGTGGTTTTGCGGTCACCAATAACGGATGTGCCGCATATACACCGCTCCAACAGGGCATTGTCACGTTCTTTATGGTCGTCTGTGGAGCGAACTTCAACGTTTATTTCCTCATTGTTGCCAAAAAGATAAAGGATGCCTTCCGAAGCGAGGAGGTCATCGCCTATCTGTCCATATATGCGACAGCCGTGATACTTGTTGCGATCAACATCAGGAACATGTTCCCGACAGTTGGCGAAGTCATCCACCACAGCCTGTTTAACGTGGCATCGGTCATGACGACGACGGGTTTTGCAACGGCTGATTTTGATAAGTGGCCGAACTTTTCAAGGATCATGCTTTTGCTCGTTATGTTCATAGGCGGCTGTGCGGGCTCGACGGCAGGCGGTATCAAGGTCAGCCGTATAGTCATCGGGATGAAGACGATACGTAAGGAACTCGAGCATCTTGTTCATCCGAGAAGCGTTCGTATATTAAAGTTTGAGAATAAGCCTATAGATCACGAGGTGCTTCGCGGGATAAACGTTTATTTCCTTACTTATTTTTCGATATTTGCACTGTCGATACTTCTCGTGGCATTTGACGGCAAGGATTTTACGACAACAGTCACATCCGTTATCGCCACGTTCAACAATATCGGACCCGGTCTTAAAATGGTCGGTCCTACAGGAAACTACTCGCAGTTTTCTAACTTTGCGAAGTATGTACTGATGTTTGATATGCTCGCGGGCAGGCTGGAACTGTTCCCGATGCTGCTGATATTTATGCCATCTACTTGGCGAAGGCAGAAATAAATGTTGTAAGGAGAGGCAATATACATGACACAAGGTAGAACACACAACTGTAACGCACTTAATATGAGTAATGTCGGCCAGAAGGTCACTATTGTCGGATGGTACGACAATATGCGCAAGGTCAGCAAGAACTTGGGATTCC
>JAFRIL010000189.1 GCA_017432845.1 Lachnospiraceae bacterium
AGCTTGTCGACCAGACAGCTGTCCTTGAGCGAAAGGGGATAATCGTCCATCCGCCCGCCGAGCGAATACTGCATCCGGCAGGGCTGGGCGCATACCTGAAGGATAACGGGGCTCTTGAGCTCGCCTGCTGCTTCAGTGATACCCTGAACGATCTCCATGTTGTTAACGTTGAAAGCACCTACTGCGTATCCGCCGTCATATGCCTTCTTGAACATTTCTGTTGTGGTAACTAATGACATAACAATTCATCCTTTCTTTATTTTTTATAAAAGCGTCATATATCAACGCAAAGAGCCGCAAAGATTATAGCATTAAAAACAGACGACTACAATAGCGCTTTCATATCCTCACACAGTTTAAGGCACTCTTTTAGCACCTGTGTTCGTCCGGAATCCTGCCGGTATATAAAGCAGGGATGCGCTCCCGCAATAAGCTTAAGCCTCCCTTTGTAACCGGCGACAAACGGTGCTATAGCCATCGGATCAAAGGCCGCATCGCTTTTAACCTTAAGTTCTATACCTGAAGGCTTCTGATTGATATCTGTGATAAAAACGGTCTTTGCCACTGTTCGAAGATATGCAACCTCAAGAAGATTTTGAACGCACGAAGGTATCTTGCCGAACCTGTCCGTGAGCTCATCTTCCATATCATCCTTCTCCTCCGCGGAGGATATGCATGATATGCGTTTGTACACGTCTATCTTGACTTCTTCGCCCGCTATGTATGTATCGGGAATGAATGCATCAATATCAAGATCCACCGTCACCGGTTCTTCCTCGGTAACCTCTTCGCCCTTTTTGCGCCTTACCGCCTCATTAAGGAGCTTACAGTACAGTTCGTATCCGACCGCGTTCATGTGGCCCGACTGCCGCTCTCCGAGAAGGTTTCCGGCACCTCTTATCTCAAGGTCCTGCATCGCGATCCTGAACCCGCTTCCGAGTTCGGTGAACTCCCTTATGGTCAGAAGTCTCTTTTCCGCAACTTCCTTCAGCACTTTATCACGCTTGTACATAAGAAAAGCGTATGCTGTCCTGTTCGATCTTCCGATACGTCCCCGAAGCTGGTACAGCTGGGCAAGACCCATTTTATCCGCATCATGTATGATCATCGTATTCACGTTCGGGATATCAAGTCCGGTCTCTATGATCGTGGTTGAAACAAGAACGTCGATCTCGTGGGAGACAAAATCATACATTATACGTTCAAGCTCCGACTCCTTCATCTGTCCGTGTGCAAAAGCTATCCTTGCTTCCGGAAGAAGAGTTCTCAAAAACGCTGCCATATCCGCGATCGTGCTTACCCTGTTGTAGACATAGAATACCTGTCCGTCCCTTGCCAGCTCGCGGCTGATGGCTTCTCTTACCAGTTCCTCGTTATACTCCATGACAAACGTCTGTATCGGCAGACGGTCCTGCGGAGCTTCTTCAAGAACACTCATATCCCTGATCCCTATAAGACTCATGTGAAGGGTCCTCGGGATAGGAGTTGCCGTAAGTGTCAGCACATCCACATTTTCACGCAGTTTCTTGATCTTCTCTTTATGAGATACTCCGAATCGCTGCTCCTCGTCTATGACCAGAAGCCCCAGGTCTTTGAACGAGACGTCCTTGGAGAGCACCCTGTGGGTTCCGATGACTATATCCACCGATCCGTTTGCAAGATCTTTGACCGTGGTCTTTATCTGGGAAGGGGTCCTGAACCTGCACAGAAGATCTATCCTTACCGGATAGTCCTTCATCCTCTGCAAAAAGGTCGTATAATGCTGCTGGGCAAGCACAGTGGTGGGAACAAGATACACTACCTGTTTGCCCTCCTGGACAGCTTTGAATGCCGCACGGATCGCGATCTCGGTCTTGCCGTAGCCGACATCACCGCATATCAGCCTGTCCATTATCCTGTCGGATTCCATGTCACGCTTGGTGTCCTCTATGGCCTTTGCCTGGTCGTCCGTCTCCTCGAACGGGAACAGTTCCTCAAACTCAGTCTGCCATACGGTATCTTTTGAATACATGTATCCTTTTTTGGTCGAACGCGCCGCATACAGATCGACAAGATCCTGCGCGATAACATCAACAGCTTCCCTGACTCTTGTCTTGGTCTTTGTCCACTCCTGGCCGCCGAGTTTGTTAAGTCTTGGTGTATGGGAATCCTTTGATGCGTATTTCTGTATAGTATCAAGTGCCGTGGCCGGAATATAGAGATTGCCTCCGTCACGATAGGATATCTTCATGTAATCCTTCGTAACGCCGTCCACATTCACCTGCTCTATGCCCTGATAAACCCCGAGCCCGTGACTTTCGTGTACAACATAGTCTCCGGCTGTAAGATCGGTAAATCCGGCTATCTTTGTACCTTCATGTTTGAATGTGCGTCGCTTCTTCCTGACCCTTGACGTGAAAATGTCAGCTTCCGATATGACGGCAAATGAAGCGAGCGGATACTCGAATCCCCGGGAAAGCCTTCCGTACATGACCATCACTTCTCCGGGCAAAACCTCCCTCTCGCTGTCCTCGGAATAAAATGCATTAAGGCCCTTATCAAGCAGGTCGTCCGCCAGTCTTTTTGCCCTTGTCCTTGATGCTGAAAGAACGATGATGCGGTATGAATCCCTGACATATCTTTTAATGTCGGATACAAGGCCGTCAAAATTGTTATTGTACGGGGTCATGGCTTTTGTGACAATGTTTACTTCCCCGCACGTCTCCATGATCCTTGCCGGCATGGCAATTGTGGACATTGCTACGCCGCACTGCCGCTCAAAGAGTGCGAACACCTCTTTGGGAGTGCTTATGAGCCCGGCCTGTGTCGGAAGTACATAGCCCTTCATAAGGCGCATCTTCATACTCTCCGAAAACTCTGCCTCTACCGCCTCCACCGCCTCCTTCATCCTTGCAGGCTCGTCGAGGAAGTATATCGCCAAACCGCTATTGATATAGTCGGCAAATGATGCTGTATTATCAAAGAAATAACCTGTGAAACTGTCGAGATTGACTCCCGACTGGCCGGATATCTCTATCTCTTCCTTCAGGTTAGAGTATATCCGGTATGCGTTCGCTCCTTCTTCGGTCCGAAAATCATCCCTGAACTTCTTCCGGGATGCCTTTGCTTCTTCTTCAATCCTGTTAAGGCCTGCATCAAGCGCAGGAGCGTCCAGGATGATCTCCGATGCGGGAAAAAGTGATACTGATGACAGTTCGGTTATGGAGCGCTGGCTTACCATATCAAATGTTCTTACGGATTCGACGGTATCACCCCACAGTTCGATCCTTATGGGGTTGTCCTCCGTAAGAGGAAATACATCGACTATGCCGCCGCGCATGCAGAACTGTCCCCTGCCCTCAATCTGATGGTTGCGCATATATCCTGCCGCGACCAGTCTTTTGGCAAGGTCTTCTTCCGAATACTCTTCGTCCTTATTGATGCAGATGATACCCTGTTTTATTGAAGACGGTGGAGCCATCTGAGCCATGAATGCATCAACGGTAGTTACGATGGTGCACTTCTTTCCTTCAAAGAGTGCCCGGATACACGACATCCTCTGCTGTGTTATAACGTTGCCCGAAATATCCGCCTGGTAAAAGATCAGGTCCTTTGCGGGAAACAGGTATACTTCGCTGTCGTAAAACCTGTAATCTTCATAGATCTGTCTGGCTTTTGTTTCACTAAAAGTAACGATGATTTTGAAATCAAAATCATCGCCTGTTCCGTAGATCATATGAAGTTTCTGAGGATCGGTGCACCCGTTGGCGCACACTATCCCTTCTCCCTTTTTCAGCAGGCTTTTGAGTGTTTCGTATTCTGCCAGTTGCAAAAAGGGTGCGTCAAATGCCTTCATCGCTCTTCTTGGAATTGTATCTGTTCATCGCAGCATCAACACCGTCATTTAATATCGTAACGACCGCGTTTGCCGCATTTATAAATGCCGTGTCCATCAGTTCCTTCTCTTCATTCGAAAAGTGTCCGAGCACATGATCGGCCAGATCATATCCTTTCGGTTTGTCACCGACACCAACGCGGACGCGGATAAAATCCTCCGTCGACAGATGCGATATGATGTTCTTCATCCCGTTATGTCCGCCGGCGCTTCCCGTACTTCTGATACGTATCATACCGGGATCGAGATTGATATCATCGTATATGACTATAAGCTCGGAAGATATGTCTGTCTTGTAGTAGTCGGTAAGTTCCCTTACACTTTCCCCGCTTAAGTTCATAAATGTCTGCGGCATTGCGAGCATAACCTTGTGCCCGTCAATGATGCCTCTTCCGCATATTGCCTTGTGTTTGATATAATCCGTTTCTATATCAAAGCGGTCAGCCAGGATGCTGACCACTTCGAAACC
>JAFRIL010000190.1 GCA_017432845.1 Lachnospiraceae bacterium
ATCCTGTCGGTACAAAGGTTATCACCAATAAGGGCGACGAAGCCGTTGTCATTGAACAGAACGAGCACTTTACGGACCGCCCGAAGATCAAGCTGATCAAAGACCGCTTCGGAAAATCATATGATGAAGATGTAATGATCGATCTTCTCGAAAACGAAGCGATATCAATAGAAAGTGTTAAGGAGAGCTGATGCACCGCTATCTGCGAGCTGTTGGATTTTCCAATATTGAGACAAAAAAACAGATAAGGGATCTGATGAATGATGTTATCATCAATCCCAACAGAAAAGAATTTATCGAAACGGGCAGGGACAGTATTCTGGTCGAGTATTCCAAGAATTATTGTCCGACCTGCGGTATAACACTTCGCGGAGAGTATGATGATGAGAATAATCTTACTCTTGATTTCTACTATCCGTTTGTTCAGGGGGATGAAGTATCGACTACCGAAGAGGTGAGCGTTGAACGTCACTCTGATAAGGAATCATTTGCGGGTCTGTGTGAGGACTACCGTGTCGGGGCTACTCTGATATATTACATCCAGAATGGGATGACGGTCATGAAGCATATGCCCGGCGGGGAACTTGAACACGGAAAGTACTCAACTTATCTGTCCGCACTTTCACTCGGCGGAACCATAATGCTTCCGATACAAAAAGATCCCAAGCAGAAAGAGAAACTTCAGAAAGCATCCGCGGACAGGAGCAAAAGGATCAGTGCAGCCAAGAACGGTGATGAGGAAGCGATCGAGCAGCTGACTCTTGAGGATATCGATACATACAGTGCCGTATCGAAACGCATATTAAAAGACGATGTTTTTTCACTTGTTGATTCTTATTTTATGCCAAACGGAGTTGAGTGCGATCACTATTCGATACTCGCCGAGATCACGGACTTCAGGCTTGAGACCAATTCGCTTTCTTCCGAGAGGATATATGCATTTGATCTTAACTGTAACGGGTTGCTTCTGACGACATGCATCAATGAAAAAGATCTTCTCGGCCAGCCGGAAATCGGAAGGAGATTCCGCGGCAACATCTGGCTTCAGGGCGAACTCAGGATCTGATAAGGAAGATAATAATGAACACCAGGATCATACGGTTTTAAGTCATGCTCACTATGATCACTCGCTCGGCATGAGAAAGTTTTTTGGATCCAATTCGAAGGCCGGATTATATTTAAGAGAGTCGGCAGCCGAAAACTGCTATGCCAGGAAGCTGATCTTCAAAAAATACATCGGTATTCCCAAACACATCACGGAAGAATTTGCGGACAGGATAAAATAACAAGACACCCGGTCTGGAAGAGATCGGTCTGTGTGAAAAGATGCTTGTCAGAAAAGGCAGAAAATGGCAGAGCGATGATTTTTCGCATGAACAGAGCCTAGTGGTGGAGACACCAAAGGGACTTGTCAGGCAGTTTGGAAACTGATATAGTATTATTTGTTGTCCACGTAGCTCAGCTGGATAGAGCGACCGCCTCCTAAGCGGTAGGTCGGAGGTTCGAATCCTCTCGCGGACGTCGATGAATGCAGTAATACCCGGGAAATATCCCGGGTATTTTTGGATCAAATTGAGTTTGGCAGATATGTATGATAGACTCATCTCGATATGAATAATTGGATAGTCTGTATTATCATTGTCATATTGCTCTGGGCTATGACCGGTCTGATCTACAAGGCCGGTATCCATAAAGATGAGGAAAAACATACCTGTCTGAAGTACTCTGTTTCGGTGGGTGTGATTTTCTTTATCATAACTGCTTTCTATCTCATCACGAGGGATGAACCTTTTTCGATCTGGGAAAGTGCATTAAGATACTGGCCGATGACAGTATTCGGTATTATCTATTTCGTGATAAATACCATTTCTTTTAACGGGTATATCTACAATGAAGTTACGGTGGAATCACCTGTTGAAGGAATAAGCGGCGGCACATCCACGATACTGCTGATCATCACATATATGGTCATGGGAAGGGTTGAGTCGGTCTCAAAGCTGCTGACTCCCTTAAGGACTGTCGGGATCCTGATAATACTGCTGAGTATCATATTGCTTGCATCTGCAAGAAACAGGGAGGCAAGGGGCAGGATTTCCGACGGAGCGGATAACCAAAGAAAATCGTGGCAATGGCGGGGCCTGGGGACCCTGATCTTTCCGGTCATGTTTTCGATGGCCGATGCCCTTGAAACAGTAGTGACTGGAGTATGCCTGGATACATCGTACGGCTACTCTATGCCTGCGCAGGACAGTATCATCATAATCGGCATGGAGTATTCATTACTGGCTTTTGGCTGTTGGATCTACATATATGTTAATGAACGAAGAATATATAACCCTTTCCGGGGGGAAAACCTTCCCAGGCTCCTCGGATCCGTTACGGACAACGTGGGAATCGTCTTCTACAGCTTTGCAATGGCTGTCGATTCTGTTTCGACCGATCCCGTCATTGCGATATATCCGGTATTTGCCATGATCGGAGGACGTATATTCATGAAAGAAAAGGTCAGTGCGATCCAGTATGTTTCCGCTGTCTGTATTGTCATCGGAAGCATTCTGGTCGTAGCGGATACTATAGTATAGATCAGTGCCTCTCATCCTCATTTTCAAACC
>JAFRIL010000191.1 GCA_017432845.1 Lachnospiraceae bacterium
AAACTGTTGCGGTGCCTGCGGAAGGGCATAAAACTTGCCCGGATGATTCCTTGACGGCACGAGATAATCCCTTGCGCCTTCGGGAGATGAACACGTAAGGATCGGTGTCGTGATCTCGAGAAAATCATGAGCCGTCATTCTCTGTCGAAGCTCAGCCACTATCCTGCTTCTAAGTACGATATTATCCCTTACTGCGGGATTTCGAAGGTCGAGGTACCTGTATTTAAGCCTTACGGCTTCATCGGCTTCCCTGGACCTTGCCACTTCAAAGGGAAGTTCGTTATATATGCATTTTCCGAGCACCTCGATTGATTCGGGAACTACCTCGATATCACCGGTTGCGATGTCGGGATTCTTATTGGAACGTTCCCTGACGACTCCGGTTATCGAAAGCGTCGATTCGTTGTTTACGCCGGACAGTTTGTCCATCATCTCTTCGGTCTCGATTACCGCCTGGGTGATCCCGTAAAAATCGCGAAGGATCAGGAATCCCAAGTTCTTGCTGACCTTTCGCATATTGTCGTACCATCCGACTAAAGTCACCTTCTCGCCGACGTTTGCGATGGTAAGTTCGTTGCAGTTGTGTGTTCTACCTTGTGTCATGGATTTGCTCCTTTTCTATATCACTGTATGAGACTCGCCAATTAAATCGACTTCGTCGATGAAGGCTCGTCGTGTAGTAGGGAATCTTCCCACTTCGTGGGCCCCTCCTTACAACAACTATCTTTGCCTTCTCCACGTGGTGGGCATAAATATCAGCAGCATCGGGAACAGTTCGAGACGTCCCGCAAGCATGTCGAACATCAGCACATACTTGGCAAATGCCGAAAACTGGGAATAATTCCCGGTAGGGCCGACCATCTTCAGGCCGGGTCCGATATTGTTGAATGTCGCGATGACAGCCGTCACCGTGGAAGTAAAATCTTTGCCGTCAAATGCCACGAGGAGCACTGACAGCGCAAATATCGTAAAGTAAGTAAGGAAATACACGTTGACCCCGCGAAGGACCGCATGCTCGATCGGCTTATTTTCAAACTTCAGTATTCGGACGCTCCTTGGATGAACGAGATGCTCGAGCTCTTTTTTGATCGTCTTGAACCCGATGACGATACGGCTGACCTTGATACCGCCTGCGGTAGAGCCTGCACATCCGCCGATGAACATAACGAGCAGCAGCATGGTCCTCGAAAAGTTCGGCCACCTGTCAAAATCGGCCGTTGCAAAACCCGTGGTCGTCATGACCGATGCAACGTTAAACAGGCTGTGGTGTATGGCCTCGCCTATTGTCGGGAACATATGCCTGATATTTATCGCAACAAGGACGACAGCCGTCGCATATATGGACAGATATGCGATGACCTCCTCGCTCTTTACGGCATCTTTTATCTTTTTGGCTACTATCAGGAAATAAACGTTGAAGTTCGCACCGCACACGACCATGAAGAAGGTTATGATACCCTGCTGGAGCGCATTATATGCGGCACATCCGTTGTTGGTGACCGCAAATCCGCCGGTGCCTACGGTACCGAACGTTATAACGGCCGCATCAAATACCGGCATTCCGGTAAGGGCGAGAACGACCATCTCCGTTATGGTAATCGCTATATAGATAAGATAGAGTATCTTGGCTGTTGATTTTACCCTCGGTACGAGCTTTCCGACCGAAGGGCCGGGGCTCTCCGCTTTCATAAGGTAGATGTTCTCGCCGCTGGCCCCGGGAAGGAGCGCCAGGACGAATACAAGGATCCCCATGCCGCCTACCCAGTGGGTAAAGCTCCTCCAGAAGAGGACGCCCTTGGGAAGCGATTCAACTTCGGTAAGTATGCTGGCTCCGGTCGTCGTAAACCCGGATATTGTCTCAAAGAGCGCATCTGTAAATCCGATATGCCCGACCGCATGCCATAAGGGGATCGATCCGAATATCGACATGAGTATCCACGAGAGCGCGACCGCCGTTATGCCCTCACGGGTGTAGAACGATACATTCTTGGGCCTTCTGAAACTGAGGAGCAGTCCAACGAGAAAGCTTATTGCAACCGCCGCAGCCAGATAAATCCATTCCGACTCGAGATAGATCACGGATACAAGTGTCGGCAAAAGCATCAGCGCCGCTTCTATGCGGAGGACTCTTCCGACGAAAAATGCGACCATTTTCCTGTTCATGCGAGAATGTCCTCCAGATCGTTAAGACCGAGCCTGCCACTTACGATAACTACAAAATCACCTTTTTCGATCACGCTTGTTCCGTCGGGGATAATGGCTTTATTACCCTTTACGATGCAGGCGATGATGATATCGGGCTTAAGGTTGAGCTCGCGAAGGGACCTTCCCACCACCTTTGAGTCATCCCTTACCCGAAATTCCAGTGCCTCGGCTCTTCCCTTTGCGATCTTGTAAAGGGTCTCGACATTACTGCTGCCGCGGCTGTTATTGAGTGCACGGACGAACCTTACGATATGGTCGCTCGTGATGCTGTTTGGATTGATGATACTGCCGATATCAAGGCCGGCGATGGTCTCCTCGAACGTGATCCTGTTGATCTTGGTCAGAAGTTTTGCCTTGCTGATGCTCTTCTCGTAAAGGGACAGGAGGATGTTCTCCTCATCGATGCCGGTAAAGTTTCCGACCGCATCGACTACGCTTATCCCTTCCTCGTCAAGTATCTGCTTATCCGTGCCGTCGCCGTTTATGATCACGGCATGAGGGAGCATCTCCGAAAGTGACTGGCATTTTTCAAAGTCCTGCTCGATGATCTTGACGCTGATCTTCGTCTCTTCAAGCATCTTGGCAATGTAATAGCTCATCTTGCCGCCGCCGATCAGCATGATCGATCTTACGGCATTCGAGATCTTCGTTCCGCTTGCCTTGAAGAATGCCGATGCCACCGAATGCGGTGCGATAAACGATACGGCATCTCCTGCCAGAATCGTAAAATCACCGTGCGGGATCAGCAGTTCATCCCCGCGCTCAACCGTGCATATGAGCACCCTGCAGCCAAGCTTTGAATCCATGTCGTGAAGACGCAGACCGTCAAGCTTTGATCCTTCCGGTACAGTAAGCTTTATGAGTTCGACCCTTCCTCTTGCAAACGTATCGACCTTTGTTGCGGAAGGGAATTTGATGATCCTGGCTACCTCGGCTGCCGCAGCCTGCTCGGGGTTTATTACCATGGAAAGGTTCAGTTCGTCCCTGATATAGCGCATCTCATTGAAGTATTCAGGGTCCCTGATCCTTGCTATAGTCTGGCAGTTTCCGGCCTTCTTGGCGATAAGGCAGCAAAGGAGGTTCAGCTCATCGGAGTTGGTGGTTGCTATAAGGATATCCGCATCCTTGACGCCCGCCTCCCTCTGGGTGGAGACACTTGCGCCGTTTCCTTCAACACCGAGTACGTCGATATGCTCCGAGAGGAACTTGAGCTTCTCCTGGTGTCTGTCGATTATCGTAATGTCGTGGCCTTCCTGGTTAAGGTGCTCGGCAAGGGTCGATCCGACCTTACCGCAGCCGACTATGATGATCTTCATTTTATAACCTTTCTTCCTGCTGCCGGGAATGATTTCATGTGCATATAAAGAGTCGGAACAAAACTGTCCCGACTCTTTATGATCGCTTGGCCTGCCTGATCAGCTGATGGGGATCTCTGTGGATCCGATATCCTGGAATGTTGAATAATTGTCATGTATCGTAAGCGTGAGCGGGCTCATCTGGTCGGACAGTTTAAATGCATATGCGCAGTCAACCGAC
>JAFRIL010000192.1 GCA_017432845.1 Lachnospiraceae bacterium
AATAGCAAATGTTGCATAAACCTGTGCTTCGACACCGGCAAGCCGTGCCGCAGTACATGGGGATAATCTAATGATTTAGGCGAAAGCCGAGGAGGATTTTATGATCACTAAAGAAAAGAAAGCTGCAATCATGAAGGAGTACGCTACGGTTCCCAATGATACGGGATCACCGGAGGTTCAGATCGCTGTTCTTACAGCCAGGATCGCTGAACTTACAGAGCATCTGAAGGCTAATCCGAAGGACCATCATTCTGCAAGAGGTATGTACAAGATGATCGGTCAGAGAAGAGGACTTCTGGATTATCTCAAAAAGAAAGATATCAACAGATATCGTACTCTTATCGAGAAGCTTGGTATTAGAAGATAATCATCATATAAAAAGGGACGGTAAGGATTGCCGTCCCTTTATGTGATTATATGCAGGCAGGAGATTTCCGCTCGGCGGAAGGAACCTTGCTGCACGTGGAGTCCTATTGCAAATGCGATTTGCATGGGAGATTCTCCACGGTTGGTAGAAGAAGGAAGAAGGAGAGAAAAATGTACAAAAGCTATTCAATGGAACTTGGTGGACGTACTCTCACCGTTGATGTGGGAAGAGTTGCAAAGCAGGCTAACGGCGCTGCACTCATGCATTACGGTGACACAACGGTATTATCCACTGCAACAGCATCGGAAAAGCCCAGGGAGGGTATCGACTTCTTCCCTTTAAGCGTTGAGTTTGAAGAGAAGATGTATTCGGTAGGTAAGATCCCCGGTGGTTTTAACAAGCGTGAGGGCAAGGCAAGCGAGAACGCTGTTCTTACGGCCCGTGTCATCGACCGCCCCATGAGACCTCTTTTTCCGAAGGATTACAGAAATGACTGCACACTTAACAATCTCGTTCTGTCCGTAGATCCCGATTGCCGTCCCGAGCTTGTTGCAATGCTCGGATCGGCTATCGCTACAAGCATCTCGGACATCCCGTTTGACGGACCGTGTGCGACAACACAGATCGGTATGATCGACGGACAGTTCATCGTAAACCCCACGCAGGAACAGTGGAAGAACGGTGATCTTAACCTTACGGTAGCATCCACAAAGCAGAAGGTCATAATGATCGAAGCAGGTGCCAACGAGATACCCGAGGACAAGATGATAGAAGCCATCTACAAGGCTCATGACATCAACCAGGAGATCATAGCTTTCATCGATAAGATCGTTGCTGAAATGGGTAAGCCCAAGCACGAATATACGAGCTGTGCCATCCCCGAGGAGCTGTTCGCGGCTATCCGCGAGGTATGCCCTCCCGACCAGATGGAGACTGCCGTATTTACTGATGACAAGCAGACACGTGAAGCCAACATCAGAGATATCACTGAAAAATGTGAAGAAAAGTTTGCCGATAACGAAGAGTGGCTCGCTATTCTCGGCGAGGCGATCTACCAGTACGAGAAGAAGACGATCCGTAAGATGATCCTGAAGGATCATAAGCGTCCCGACGGCCGCGAGATCACACAGATCCGTCCTCTTGCCGCTGAAGTGGATCTTATCCCGAGAGTTCACGGAAGCGCGATGTTCACACGCGGACAGACACAGATCTGCGATATCACAACGCTCGCTCCTCTTTCGGATATGCAGAAGGTTGACGGACTTGATTCCTTTGAGACATCAAAGAGATACATCCATCACTATAACTTCCCTTCATATTCCGTCGGCGAGACCAAGCCTTCGAGAGGACCCGGACGTCGTGAGATCGGTCACGGAGCACTTGCGGAGCGTGCGCTCATTCCGGTGCTTCCTTCAGAGGAAGAGTTCCCCTACGCGATCCGCTGCGTATCGGAAACATTTGAGAGTAACGGTTCAACATCGATGGCCAGCACATGTGCAAGCTGCATGTCGCTCATGGCAGCCGGTGTTCCGATCAAGAAGATGGTCGCAGGTATCTCCTGCGGACTCGTGACCGGAGATACAGACGATGATTTCGTACTTCTTACTGATATCCAGGGCCTTGAGGACTTCTTCGGTGATATGGACTTCAAGGTAACGGGTACAACAGACGGTATCACGGCGATCCAGATGGATATCAAGATCCACGGACTCACACGTCCGATCGTTGAGGGTGCTATCGCCAGATGCCGCGAGGCAAGACTGTTCATCATGGATAACTGCATGAAGCCTGCGATCGCAGAGCCCAGACCTTCGGTCAACAAGTATGCGCCCAAGATCGTACAGATCAAGATCGACCCCGAGAAGATCGGTGATGTTGTCGGACAGCGCGGTAAGACGATCAATGCGATCATCGAGCAGTGCGGCGTCAGGATCGATATCACTGACGACGGCGCAGTCAGCATCTGCGGTACCGATAAGGAAGGTATGGACAGGGCTATCGAGCTTATCAAGATCATCACGACCGATTTCGAGGCCGGACAGATCTTTACCGGAAAAGTCGTTTCCATCAAGGAGTTCGGCTGCTTCGTAGAGTTCGCACCCGGCAAGGAGGGAATGGTACACATTTCCAAGATCGCCAAGGAGAGGATCAATCACGTTGAGGACGTGCTCACGCTCGGCGATACGGTTACCGTCAAGTGCCTCGGCAAGGACAAGATGGGCAGGATGTCATTCTCCATCAAGGACGTCTGAAATACGCCCGGCCGTCAGACAGACGGTTGTTAAACATGACATATACCGCACGGGAAACATAAACCGTGCGGTATTATTTTGCCTTCATGTGGCTAAATATTCAGATAATTGTATAAAAAAACGTGTGTATATCCGAAGGGTGCGAATAGGATTTCTGACGTTATAAAAGCTAAAATCACAACAAATCCACATATATCCACAATATAGAAAAATATTAAGTATAGATATAATAAATGCTTATATAAGAATAACATATGGTATAAAACCAGTATTTACAGGCAATTAGTGAATTGCTTATTTTACATAAGTACAGATTTCGAACGAACATTTGAAGACATGTTACAAAATGTGGATAAAATGATCAAATCATGTGAAATTCCGATAATTGTATATGGTGAAACATTTTTTCACACAATTTTCCGTGAAAATCATACCTCCTGTTATTTGCCCTTAAACCTTAACAATGCCTGCCTTGTATGATAAAATATATCGATCTAAGGAGGGCATTATATGTCAAAAAGAGTCACTATCATAGTAATGGACAGCTTCGGGATCGGCGAAGAGCCTGATGCTGCGCAGTTTGGGGATGCGGGCACAAACACTCTTTTCTCATGTACGAAAAGTGAGTATTTCCGTGCGCCTAACCTTGCAAAGATGGGCCTTTTCTCAATAGAGGGCATTAAATGCGCAAGGAAGCTCCCCGAGCAGGATATACAACCTACAGGCACATATGCCAGACTTCGCGAGAAGTCGATGGGTAAGGACACGACGATCGGACATTGGGAGATCGCAGGGCTTATATCACCCGAGCCGCTTCCTACCTATCCTGATGGCTTTCCTGCCGATGTCATTGAGGCATTTGAGAAGGCTACGGGGCGCGGAACGCTCTGTAATCTGCCGTATTCCGGCACAAAGGTCATAAATGATTACGGTGATGAACACGTTAAGACAGGCAAGTTCATTGTATATACATCTGCCGATTCGGTATTCCAGATAGCCGCACATGAAGAGGTGGTGCCTCTGGAGGAGCTGTACAGCGCCTGCCGCAAGGCAAGGCAGATACTTACCGGACAGCATGGCGTAGGAAGGGTTATAGCAAGGCCTTTTGTCGGCACGAGCGGCAACTACACGAGAACGACGAACAGGCATGATTTCTCGCTCCTTCCGCCGAAGGATACGATGCTTGACGTGCTTCTTGATAATAAGAAGGATGTTATCGGAATAGGGAAGATACACGATATATTCGCCGGAAAGGGCCTTAGCGAGTACACATATACATCGGGTAACGAGGACGGTATCAACAAGACTCTCGAGTACCTTGATAAGGATTTTGACGGGCTTTTGTTCGTAAATCTCGTTGATTACGATATGCTTTACGGCCACAGAAGGGATATAGACGGTTACGCAAAGGCTATAGCCTTTCTTGATGACAGACTGCCTGATATCGTAAATAAGCTGAAGGACGACGATGTCCTTATCATTACGGCCGATCACGGCTGTGATCCGGGATATCTGGCCACAACGGACCATACGAGAGAATATGTGCCTTTCCTTTGCTGCATGAAGGACTTTGCGCCGGCGCAAGAGAAGCAGGATCTTGGCACAAGGCCGACATTTGCGGATATAGCGGCCACGACCCTGACATATCTGGGGCTTCCCGAGTCCGAGATCTCCAAGGTGGCAGGGGATAACTTGTTGTAGATGGCGCCGTCGCCTGACAGGCCCCGCGCGCAAAAACATCCCTCAGGATCAGAAACTGTAACAATGTGACGCTTGTTAACCAAGGCTAACAAATGATTTACAACATATAGTGGATATAACACGTGATTGCCCGAATATAACACATGAAATAACAGTCATGTACGTCAAACAAAATGACAGAAAACTTAGACCGGCACGGTCAACGCTTTTTGGCGTATAAAATACGCATGTTATTGAACGATTTTCACATATTACACACAAGGATTTTCTATCATGTCTGACAAACAGCTTAAAAACGAAATTGAAAAAAGAAGGACGTTTGCGATCATTTCGCATCCGGATGCAGGTAAGACAACTCTTACCGAAAAATTCCTCCTGTACGGAGGAGCCATAAACCTGGCAGGTTCCGTAAAGGGAAAAGCAACCGCAAGGCATGCGGTATCCGACTGGATGGAGATAGAGAAGGAAAGAGGTATATCGGTCACTTCTTCCGTTCTTCAGTTTAATTACGGGGGATTCTGCATAAACATACTTGATACCCCTGGCCACCAGGATTTTTCGGAGGATACATACCGGACGCTGATGGCAGCCGATTCCGCAGTTATGGTAATAGATGCCGCAAAGGGTGTCGAGCCTCAGACGAGAAAGCTTTTCAAGGTCTGTGCGATGAGAAAGATCCCGGTCTTTACCTTTATGAACAAGCTTGACCGTGACGCGAGGGATCCTTTTGAACTGCTCGATGACATAGAAAACGAACTCGGCATACCGACCTGTCCGATGAACTGGCCCATAGGTTCCGGTAAGGAATTCAAAGGTGTTTACGACAGGCAGGATGAGTGCGTCATTGTCTATTCCGATACGCAGAAGGGTACAAAGGAAGGACACGCCGAGAGGATCCCGCTTTCAGACGAGGATGCCCTCAAAAAAGCTCTCGGAGAGGCTGCCTATTCAAAACTCATGGAAGACGTCGAGCTTCTTGACGGCGCCGGGAGCAGTTTTGACCAGGAGGAAGTGGATGCCGGGATGTTATCACCCGTATTCTTCGGATCGGCGCTCACCAACTTCGGTGTTGAGATATTCCTGCAGTATTTCCTGAAGATGACGACGACACCGCTTCCGAGAAAAGCGGACATTGGACTGATCGATCCGGTATCAAATGATTTTTCCGCATTTGTGTTCAAGATACAGGCGAATATGAACAAGGCGCACCGCGACAGGATCGCTTTCATGCGCATATGCTCCGGCAAATTTACGGCGGGAATGGAAGTCTGGCACATGCAGGGCGACAAGGAGATGAGACTGTCCGCACCGCAGCAGATGATGGCGAGCGAGCGCCATATCGTTGACGAAGCGTATGCAGGCGACATCATCGGTGTTTTCGATCCGGGTATATTCTCGATCGGCGACACTGTATGCACCGCAGGCAATAAATTCGCATACGAAGGCATTCCGACATTTGCACCCGAGCATTTTGCAAGGGTCAGGCAGATGGATACGATGAAGCGCAAACAGTTCGTCAAGGGTATCACGCAGATCGCCCAGGAAGGTGCCATACAGATATTTCGGGAAATGAACACCGGACTGGAAGAGATAATCGTCGGCGTGGTCGGCGTCCTTCAGTTTGAAGTGCTCAAATACCGCCTTGAGAACGAATACAACGTTGAGATCAGGATGGATACGCTCCCCTATGAGCATATCAGATGGATAAAAGATACCGGGATAGATCCCGAAAAGATAACCGGAACTTCCGATATGAAGAAGGTCGTTGACATGAAGGACAGACCGCTTCTTCTGTTCGTTAACAGCTGGAGCATAGGCATGACATTGGACAGAAATGAGGGCCTGGAGCTTGAAGAGTTTTCGAGAAACTGATGCTTTCCGAACAATATCATATGTTATAATAACGGCCCTTTTAGGCGGCTGCCTTGCCCTTTCCGGCTGCGATATCGATACCCTTGTATCAAAAGACGGCCCGAAGGATAAGAAAGCTGGCGTTATCGAAAATGAAGGCGCCGGTACAGGGGAAAGTGCGGCTTCCCCCGGTGCGATAACCGTGATCGATGTTAACGGTGATGAGCATGAGACCGAGGTCAGTGTCATCGAAGCGGGAGAGAATGAGGATAACAGCTCGACATCACTTCCCGAAAGAAGTCTTGCCCAGGTGGCACAGAACATCTCGATGTCGGATGATGAGAACTTTGCCTACAGTGAACTGTCCGAATCCGGCAAGATCTGCTATGCGGAGATATACTCCATCCTTACCGATATGCTCGAGAAGGTCGAACTGTCCAGCCGGGATACCGATGAGATAGATCAGGCATTTCGCGCCGTAATGGTCGATCATCCGGAGATATTTTACGTCAAGGGGTATTCGATAGGAAAATACATGAACGGTAAAATGCTCA
>JAFRIL010000193.1 GCA_017432845.1 Lachnospiraceae bacterium
AGGACATGGGAATAACTTACCTTGGTCCCGTGGACGGACATGACATAAAGGCAATGGTCAAGCTGTTCGGTGAGGCAAGACGTTATCCCAAGTGCGTAATCGTTCATGTCATAACACAGAAGGGAAAAGGATACGCACCGGCGGAGAGGCATCCGGCAAGATTTCACGGTGCGGAACCGTTTGACATCGAAACGGGACTGCCTGCGGTAAACAGGACAAAGGCCAATTACACTGATGTCTTCTCAACGGTAATGCTTAAGCTTGCGGAGCGGAATCCGAAGGTATGTGCCATAACCGCAGCTATGCCGGACGGAACCGGTCTGAAGAGATTCTCGAGGAAGTTTCCCGAGAGATTTTTCGACGTGGGGATCGCTGAAGAACATGCAGTGACTTTCGCCGCGGGTCTTGCGGCGGGAGGTTGTATCCCGATCGTTGCGATATACTCGTCATTCCTGCAAAGGGCTTATGACCAGATAATACATGACGTGTGCATCCAGGACCTGCCGGTCGTATTTGCGATAGACCGTGCGGGGATCGTTGGTGCCGACGGTGAGACGCACCAGGGTATATTTGATGTGTCGTATCTGTCAACCATTCCGAACATGACGATCATGGCACCCAAGAACAAATGGGAGCTTTCGGACATGTTAAAGTTTGCGGTCAAGTTCGGATCCCCGATCGCGATAAGGTATCCGAGAGGGCTTGCGTATGACGGGCTCGAGGAGTACAGAAAACCGATCATCTACGGCCAGTCCGAGATGATATATGAGGAGTCGCAGATCGCTCTTGTGGCTCTTGGCAGCATGGTGAAGGTTGCGGAAAACGTGCGCCGCACGTTAAAAGATGAATACGGCAAACACGTAACGCTCGTCAACGCGCGCTTTGCCAAGCCGATAGATGAAGAGATGATATCGTATCTGTCCAAGCAGCATGATCTTATAGTGACGCTGGAGGAAAATGTTGAAACAGGCGGATTCGGCGAGCATGTAAGACAGTATGCGGATGATGCGCATCTGGGTGTCGATATACTGGTATGTGCGCTTCCCGACGACTATGTCGAGCACGGAAATGTTTCGATACTCGCTCATGAAGTCGGCATAGACTGCGAATCAATAGTCCGGAAGATAATTGACAGATGAAGACGCGGCTGGATGTTCTACTTGTAAACAGGGCACTGGCCGAATCGCGTGAGAAGGCGAAGGCCGTTATCATGAGTGGCAGCGTGTTCGTAAACGGCCAGCGTGAGGATAAGCCCGGCACTGCATTTGAAGAAGATGCAGATATCGAAGTCAGGGGCGAGACCCTTCGCTATGTCAGCCGCGGCGGATTAAAGCTCGAGAAGGCCGTAGAAGAGTTCGGCCTTGATATGAGCGGCAAAACATGCATGGATATAGGCAGCTCGACCGGAGGATTTACCGACTGTATGCTGCAAAACGGCGCCGTAAAGGTATATGCCATAGATTCCGGACGCGGCCAGCTTGCCTGGAAACTGCGCGGCGATGAGCGTGTCATCTGCATGGAAAAGACGAACTTCCGCTACGTTACGGATGAGCAGGTAAGCGATAAGATCGATTTTGCGTCCGCGGATGTATCGTTCATATCACTTGATAAGATACTTCCGGCGGCATATCCGCTCCTTAAGGACGATGCCCTGATGGTGTGCCTGATCAAGCCGCAGTTTGAAGCGGGAAGAGATCAGGTCGGCAAAAAGGGAGTCGTAAGGGAGCCGAAGGTCCATGTGGCAGTTATAGAAAAGATAAGGGATTTTGCGACAGAGTGCGGCTTTATCCCACTAAATCTTACGTATTCCCCGATCAAGGGACCGGAAGGCAACATAGAATACCTTATGTTATTAAAAAAGACCGGAAGAGGATCCGCCCCTGAGGGCGATGATCTGCTGCCCGATATTAAGATAACAGTCGATACCGCATTTGAGAGGTTGTAGATGGAACGTTTTTCTGTGATCACAAATGAATCAAGGGATCCGGGTGCCGAAAAGGCGCAGATGATATGCGAATACCTTAAGACTGCCGGAAAGACTTGCGGATATGTATCCATAGAGCGTGACAGCGATCCCGACGGTGACAGGATCGCAAAGATCAAGGATCTGTCCGAAGATACGCAGGCTGTGATCGTGCTCGGAGGAGACGGTACGTTCATACAGTGCGCGGGTTATCTTGCTCCTAAGAAGATACCGATGATAGGCGTCAACCTCGGGCATCTGGGTTATCTGGCCGAAGTGGACAAGGACAAGATAACACCTGCTCTTGACCAGCTGATGAATGATGACTATACGCTTGAAGACAGGATGCTCCTTTCGGGAACACTTGTTATCGATAAGAAAGACAGGTCTTCGTTCCCGGCAGTTAACGATATTGTCGTCAAGACATCGGGATACGGAGTCGGATCGTTCTGCATAGAAGTAAACGGGACTTACCTGACAACAGTATCGGGCGACGGTATTATCGTTGCTACGCCGACGGGTTCTACCGCATATAACATGTCTGCGGGCGGCCCCATCATTGAGCCGGGCTCATCCATGATAGTTATCACGCCGATCAGCCCGCTTGAAGTAGTCAGCCGCTCCGTTGTACTGTCTGCAGCCGATACAGTTGTGATAAGGGTTGCAGATCGTCCTGGAAGGCCTGCAAGGAGTACAAGCGTTTACTTTGACGGAGGAGCCGGACATGAGCTGTCGCTCGGAGATGAAGTGGTGATAAGCAAGGCAGACTCTTCGGTAACACTAATAAAGCTTTCAGAGGAAAGCTTCCTTGAAGTACTGTCAAGGAAGATGCAGTAATAATGAAGAATTACAGACATCAGAAGATAATGGAGATTATACAGGGCAGTGAAGTTGAAACGCAGGAAGAACTTGCGGGTCTTCTTCGTGCTGCCGGATTTGATGTTACGCAGGCTACGGTATCAAGGGATATCAAGCAGCTTAACCTACACAAGATCCCGTCTTCTTCGGGAAGGCAGTGCTATGCGCCTTCAAATGCCAGGGAAGTGTTTGATGCCGGACGTCTTGAAGGCATACTCCGTGCCGGCTTTGTTTCGATGGAGGCCGCATCTAACATCCTTGTCGTCAAGACGGTATCCGGAATGGCGATGGCTGTTGCAGCTGCGATCGATGCGCTTGCGATCCCGGGTATGGTCGGATGTATCGCGGGTGACGATACTATCATGTGTGCCATCCGCACATGTGATGAAGTCCCTTCGGTCATGAAGTCTTTCGAAGATATTCTCGGAGGTGGCAACTGATGCTTCAGAGTATCCACGTCCGTAACATAGCACTCATAGATGATGTCGAGATAGAGCTTACCGACGGGCTCAACATACTTACCGGGGAGACCGGTGCCGGCAAATCCATAATCATCGATGCCGTAAACTTTGCGCTTGGTTCACGCATGCAGATGGATATGGTACGGGATGATTCGCAGCCCGCACTTTCGGAACTTGTATTTTCCGTCGATGATGAAAAGACAAGAAAGAGCCTGGAAGCATTGGATGTTATGTTAACTGACGACCAGGTGATCCTAAAGCGCAGGATCTCGGGTGGCAAATCAGTCTGCAAGGTCAATGACGAGACGGTGACCGCAGCCCGTATACGTGAGATTGCAGAGCTTTTGGTCGATATACACGGCCAGCATGAGCATCAGTCACTCCTGTATCGTAAAAATCATATGGCCATGCTCGACAGCTTCTGCAAGGATGGTTTCGAGGATAAGTTATGTAAACTTAGGAACGCGTACACCGCCTACAAAGAAACACTTGCCGAATATGAGGAGGCACAAAAGAACAAAGATACCGCCGCATCCGATCTGGATTATGCAAAGTACGTAGTAAATGAGATAGAAAAAGCCGATCTTCGGGATGGCGAAGATACAGCCCTGGAGGATGATTTTCGCAGGATGAACAATGCGAGGAAGATAGCTGAGATGATAAATAATGTCTCGGGTGCGCTTTCCTCCGAGCAGGGTGCGTCGGCAATGACAGGTACGGCGCTGTCTTACATGAAGCAGATAGCCGAGATCGACGAGAAGGCACAGCCCGTCTATGAGCAGCTTCTGGGCGTGGAAGACCTTCTGTCGGATGCATTGCGAAGCGTGGATTCGTACGCTATGTCACTTGATTTTTCCGAAGAGGATCATGAGAGGGTAAGACAAAGGCTTGATACGATCAACGAACTCAAGATGAAATACGGTCAGAGTATCGGGCTTATTAATAAACGGCTGGAAGAAGAGTCGGAAAAGATTGAAAAACTGTCCGATTACGAGGAGTATTTAAGGCGACTGGAGAGCGAGACGGCCGCAAAGCACAGTGATCTTGTCGAGCTTTGCCGGAGCGTTTCAAAGACCAGGGCACAGGAAGCAAAAGCGCTTCAAAAGGAGATCGCCGAAGCTCTTGCCGATCTTAATTTTCTTGATGCCAGATTTGAGATAGTGGTCATTCCCGATGAGGATAAGATCACGGCAGATGGGTTTGATGATGTTGAATTTCTCATATCCACAAACCCCGGCGAGGATCTCAAAGGCCTTGCGGATGTAGCATCAGGAGGAGAACTGTCGAGGATCATGCTGGCTCTTAAATCCGTTCTTGCAAGAAGAGATAATATCGGAACGCTTATATTTGACGAGATAGATTCGGGGATCAGCGGCAGGACGGCACAGCTTGTCGCAGACCGCATGACACAGATCGCCAAGGACAGGCAGGTCATCGCCATAACGCATCTGCCGCAAATCGCCAGCCATGCGCAGTCGCATTTTCTTATAGAAAAGACAGCGGTCGATTCTCATACGGCAACGACTATCATGCCGCTGTCATATGATGATTCGGTCGAGGAGATAGCCAGGATGCTGGCGGGAGCCGATATAACCGATGCGGTTCGCGAGAACGCGCGCGAACTGAAGATGAGGAGCAGTTGATTTGGCCACACCACGCACACGCAAAAGAAGAAGATCAGTCGTAAGGCGACGCAGAAGAAAGATATATGTTCTTATCTTTGCGTTGCTGTTTATATTGGCATTTTTTGTTGTCATGCGCGCAACACTTGCTCTTGCATATGAGTCGGTCGATCTGTCAACACTGGTCAAGGCTGAATTTACGGGATTTAATGAAGACGGTACGGTCATTCTGTCCGTCAATGACCAGGCGGTCGACGAACTGCTGTCGCGCGTGAAGGAAGATCACGATTCGGCGTGGTTTCACACGACCGAGGTTGAGGACAGTGACTATGCAAAGTTCAGGCAGAGCCTGTCGTTTTCGACGCCGAAGTCTTCGGGACTGTCAAACGGCGAGTCGATAAACATCATAGCTTCATGTAACGAACCCCTTGCCAAAAAACTCAAGATCGACATCACATCCAAGTCAGGGACCACGACTGTGGACGGGCTTTTGAACGTAACGAAGATACCGCTCGATGAAGTGTTTGCAGACCTTGATGTTTCATTTACGGGAATCTCACCGGCACTTGAGATGACGATCACGAACAACAGCACCCAGCCGCTCATATCGAGGATGACATTTGAAGCGGTCGACCCCAAGGAGTACTATGCCGACGGTGATACCGTCACGATACAGGCCATATATACCGATCAGATGTGCGAAGAGACGGGATATACCGTTGACAGGCCGGTTGAGGCCTGCGTGCGCGATTACAGCGTCACCTGCGATCAGACATTTGTTTCAAGCGCATCGGATCTTCCGCGCAAGATCATACAGGAGGCTGTAACAGCCGGAAAGAAAGCTTTCTCGGACGCCAACGAGTATGGTGTCAGGATTTTCTGCGAAGCAAACCTCGTGCCTGTTTACATCGATCAGAAGGCGACGTTTACGTACGGAACCCCGAACTTTGTAAGCGCATATTTCAAGACCGTTTTTCCGGAAAAATCAGGGGAGCTGGGTCTTGCTCACAACGATCTGGATATCATATATGATGTCAAGATATCGCAGGCGGACGGACAGTCGTGTACGGCCTATGCGGCTGTCAGGTTTTCGGATATCGTAAAGAACGGCGACGGAAGCTATTCATATGATTTTTCCTCCCCGTCGATACTGTCCGAGTCGTATTTTTCAGCCAGGGTCAAAAAGAATGTCGTTGATTCATATGCGAATTCCTATGATATAGAGCGCGTCAATCCGTGATGAATATGTTATAATACATAGGGTTTGAAAACGAAGCCACAGCGAGGAGGTTTTCATGAAGAAGATATTGTTTGCAGCATCGGAATGTGTACCTTTTATCAAAACGGGAGGACTTGCCGATGTTGTCGGTTCGCTTCCGAAATGCTTCGATAAGAAATACTTCGATGTACGTGTCATCATTCCGAAGTACCTTTGCATGTCCAAAGAGTACACGGATAAGATGGAGTACATCGATTCGTTTTATATGGACATAGGCAATGACAACAAGTATGTCGGCGTGTTCAAACTGGTCCACGAAGGTGTGACGTTTTACTTTATCGATAATGAATTCTATTTCTCGGGTGCAAAGCCGTACGGAGACCTTCTGTGGGATCTTGAGAAGTTCATCTTTTTCTCGAAGGCGGTATTGTCGGTGCTTCCCGTAGTGGGATTCCAGCCGGATGTCGTTCATTGCCACGACTGGCAGACGGGACTGATCCCGGTATTTTTGAAGGAACGTTTCCACGACGGTGAATTCTTCCGCAACATGAAATCGGTAATGACGATACACAACCTGAAGTTCCAGGGCGTGTGGGATGTTGAGACGGTCCGTACGCTGTCGGGCCTGCCGGATTATTTCTTCACACCTGACAAGCTTGAAGCATACAAGGACGGAAACCTGTTAAAGGGAGGACTTGTGTTTGCGGACGCTATCACGACCGTTTCATACACTTATGCGGAAGAGATCAAGATGCCGTTCTACGGCGAGGGACTTGACGGGCTGCTTCGTGCACGCGCCAATGATCTTCGCGGTATCGTAAACGGTATCGATTATGATGAATACAATCCCGAAACCGATAAGTTCATAGTCAATCCGTACAATGCCAAGGATTTTCGCAAGGAGAAGGTTAAGAACAAGCTTGCCCTTCAGGAAGAGCTGGGCCTTGATAAGGACGAAAAGAAGATGATGATCGGTATCGTAAGCCGTCTGACCGACCAGAAGGGATTTGATCTCATCGCTTACGTTATGGACGAACTGTGTCATGACAATGTCGAGATCGTAATACTCGGTACCGGTGAAGAGAGATACGAGAACATGTTCAGGCATTTCGACTGGAAATATGCGAACAAGGTGTCTGCGAACATATACTATTCGGAAGAGCTGTCACACAAGATATATGCGGCATCTGATGCATTCCTGATGCCTTCGCTCTTCGAGCCGTGCGGCCTGTCCCAGCTTATGGCGCTTCACTACGGAACACTTCCGATCGTGCGCGAGACCGGCGGACTCAAGGATACCGTGGAACCTTATAATGAGTACGAGAGTAAAGGTACCGGGTTCTCGTTCTGCAACTATAATGCTCATGAGATGCTTGGCTGCATCCGTAATGCGGAGCGCATCTACTATGACAA
>JAFRIL010000194.1 GCA_017432845.1 Lachnospiraceae bacterium
CAGTATTTATCGGTTTTATCATCATAGAATATTTCGTAGCTTTCCTTATCCTCTCTTGTCGGGGTAAACTCACTGGCATACACGACAGGATCGGATCGAAGCTGCGATAACTGTGACCTTACTTCACCTATCAGTTCGTCAACTCCCTGTCTGGTTGCTGCGGATATAGGGATCACCTTAATGCCCTGAGGCTCGAATTCATCCCGAAGTTTTTGCAGCCTGTCATCACCGGAAGAAATGATATCTGTCTTATTTGCGGCGATTATCTGAGGACGATTTAACAGTTCTTCATTAAATGCCCCAAGCTCTTTATTGATGGCATACACGTCCTCTACCGGATCACGCCCTTCCGAACCCGACGCATCCACCACATGAACGAACATCTTCGTACGCTCTATATGTCGCAGAAAATCATGCCCCAGCCCCGCACCATCTGCCGCGCCTTCAATAAGACCGGGAATATCCGCCATTACAAATCCTTTTCCGCCATCAAGGTCTACAACACCCAGATGAGGGGACAGTGTCGTGAAATGATAATTGGCGATCTCGGGTCTGGCATTTGAAACAACTGACAGAAGTGTTGATTTTCCGACATTAGGGTAGCCTATAAGGCCAACATCGGCGATCACCTTGAGTTCAAGGTCAACATTTAATTCCATGGCGGGCTGTCCTGGCTGCGCGTACTTGGGAGCCTGCATACGAGGTGTTGCGTAATGCTGGTTACCGTTTCCGCCAAGTCCGCCCTTTAACAGGACTACCCTGCGGTTATCTCCGGACATATCAACAATGACCTTACCGCTCTCGCTGTCGCGAAAGATCGTCCCGCGCGGAACCTTCAGGATCAGATCCTTACCGCTTTTGCCCTTGCAGTTGCGCTTACCGCCGTTTTCTCCGTCCTCGGCCCTGTATTTTCTGACATGACGGTAGTTTGTCAGCATGTTCATGCCATCATCGACTTCGACAATGACATCTCCGCCTTTGCCGCCGTCACCGCCGTCGGGACCGCCGTTGGCAACATATTTTTCGCGCCTGAAGGACACGTGACCGTCGCCGCCCTTACCGCTCCTTATGTATATTGTAGCTCTGTCAGCAAACATTAGATCACCTGATTAAAAAGGCCTCAAAGCGCATCGCTTCAAGGCCTGTCAATTACTGCTCCACGGGATAAACGGAAGCCTGCTTCCTGTCTCTTCCCTTTCTCTCAAAACGGAGAACTCCGTCGATCGTTGCAAATAATGTATCATCACCGCCGCGTCCGACGTTAACACCGGGATGTATCTTCGTTCCGCGCTGTCTGTAAAGAATGTTTCCGGCCTTCACAAACTGACCGTCAGCTCTCTTTGCGCCAAGTCTCTTGGCTTCAGAGTCTCTGCCGTTCTTCGTGGAACCCATTCCCTTCTTATGAGCGAATAACTGAAGGTTCAACTTAATCATGGCTTACCTCCTTTATTTCAAGTTTCAGATATTTTCCGTATTCTTCCTCAAGTGATTTTAGTCCTATGAGGAGTGAATCCATCAGAAGATCTGCTTCTTTGCCGGAACCGCCTTCAAACTTCCATGACAGGAAACCGTCGTTTTCGGATACGCTGATCTTCGTATCGGTAAGTGTCATTATCGAATTGGCCGTATTTATTGTAAGAACCGATATGGCCGAACATACGATGTCTTTGCCGGATGCGGCAAATCCCGCATGACCTTTGCACGAAAATGACTCATATCCCGAAGGATTCTTTACTACTGTTGCAGTAACCATTACCACTTAATTCTTAAGCATTGATCTTGTCGATCTTAACCTGTGTGTATGCTTGTCTGTGACCGTTCTTCTTGTGGTAACCGCTTTTTCTCTTGTAACGGTAAACGATGACTTTCTTGCCCTTGCCGTTCTCGACTACAGTAGCCGAAACGCAAGCACCCTTAACATCGTCACCTACCAGGAGCTTGTCACCGCCGATTGCAAGAACTTCATCAAACTTAACAGTATCTCCGGCCTCGGCTGAAAGCTTTTCGACCTTGATCGTATCGCCTTCGGAAACCTTATACTGCTTTCCGCCTGTTGCAATGATAGCGTACATCCTGCACCTCCTATATCATTTACTCGCCAGCTTCGGTGGATGTGAAAACATCGCTTATAACCCCACTGTGCGGCATACCCGCATATATTAGCAAAAACTTCGCCACTTGTCAAATAAAATCACAAGCGAAGCATCAGTTCCGAATGCACCACATCACCGTCTTCTATATAGATACGGTGAACCCTCTTGCTGACGGCACATACGATCTCATAAGGGATCGTTTGCGCGATATCCGCCATCTTTTCTATCGGATTATGAGGTCCGAATATCTCGATCTCATCTCCCACACCGACATCGGGTTTATCGGTAAGGTCGATCATGCACATATCCATACATATCCTGCCGCATACTCTTGCGGGTCCGTCAGATGTCGCCACCTCGTATTTATTCGACAGGCAGCGCAGGAACCCGTCAGCATAACCGTAAGGGATGACACCTATCCTTGTCTTGTCCTTTGTTGTATATAATCCGCCATAGCTTATCTTTGTGCCGGCAGGGTATATCTTTATCGTGCTGACAGTTGTCTTCATCGTCATAACGGGACGAAGGCCCATTTTTTGCGCATACTCACCGTATCCGTAAAGGAGCAGTCCGGGGCGCACCATATCAAGATATGTTTGTGGAAGGGAATATGTTGCACCGGTATTGGCACAGTGCTTTATCTTAAAATCGATCCCCCTCTTTTTCTCGACAGCCGATACAACATCGCAGAACAGTTTGAACTGATGATCCGTATACCGGCGGCACTCGTCACCCTCTTCATCTGCCACGGCAAAGTGCGTAAATATGCCCTCTGCACTAAGACCGGGAAGATCGCAGGCTTCACAGATACCGTCAACACCATGCTCGAAATAATCACCTTCGCATATATATCCGAGCCTGCTCATACCGGTATCGACTTTGATATGGACCTTAAGTGTTCCGCCAAATCTTACTGCTTCCTCGCTGTACTCGATCGCCTTTGCCTCACACGTTACCGCCTGTGTGATATTAAGGGTTATCAGCCTGTCAACCTGCTCGCGCGGCGTATGACCGAGGATCAGTATTGGCATCGTGATGCCGTTAAACCTCAGCTCCATCGCTTCATCAATCGATGACACAGCCAGATACTCCGCGCCCATATCCTGAAGACGCTTGGATACCATTACCGCGCCGTGTCCGTAAGCATCGGCCTTTACTACTCCGCAAAATGCAACATTTTGTCCGATATGTTCGCGTATCTTCTTATAATTGTAAGAAAGAGCAGAAAGATCGATTTCTGCCCAGGTTCTTTTTAATGTAGACTTCATACTCACATCAAAATGAAACAACGGGGACGGTCCTTAATGTTTCATTTGAAACAAAAAG
>JAFRIL010000195.1 GCA_017432845.1 Lachnospiraceae bacterium
ATCGCCGTGAGCGAGTCCGGGACGGTGGAAGCCGGATGGTATGAGGGGTGCGTGGTTTATCCTTATATGGGCCGCTGAGGGCATGGGGAACGGGGAGACCCAAGTATCCGTGACGTGAGGCATACGTCAGTTGCCGGGGATATGTTGGTATCCTGCAAAGAGCACGGTCATTCCGTGAATTAAGGTGGCACCGCGGATAATATATTCGTCCTTGACAGAACAATGGTATTCTGTCAGGGATTTTTTATTTCTCGCGATCTTTGGCAGAGCGTTTAAGACCGAAACGGAGGAAACATTATGATCAAAGAGGCCATCGTAAAAATCGTAAGCAAGGAAGATCTGACCTACGACGAAGCTTATACCGTGATGAATGAGATCATGAACGGTGAGACTTCGGCTACCCAGAACGCTGCCTTTCTTGCGGCACTGTCCACGAAGAGCGCACGCGCCGAGACTACTAACGAGATAGCAGGCTGTGCGGCAGCAATGCGTGAACATGCAACCCAGGTAAAGACCGGAATGGATGTTCTGGAGATCGTGGGTACCGGCGGAGACAATGCGGGCAGCTTTAACATTTCCACAACATCCGCTATAATCGCGGCAGCAGGCGGTATCAAAGTTGCCAAGCACGGTAACCGTGCGGCATCGTCGCTTTCCGGTACTGCCGACTGTCTTGAGGCACTTGGTGTGAACATCGATCAGAGTCCGGAAAAGTGTATAGAGCTTCTTAACGAAGTCGGAATGTGCTTTTTCTTCGCGCAGAAGTATCACATGTCTATGAAGTATGTAGGAGCGATCAGGAAGGAACTGGGTTTTCGGACAGTGTTTAATATCTTAGGACCGCTTACCAATCCGGCATCGCCTTCAATGCAGCTTCTCGGTGTATATGATGATTATCTTGTCGAGCCGCTCTCACAGGTTCTGATTAACCTCGGAGTAAAGCGGGGAATGGTCGTATACGGAATGGACAAGCTTGATGAGATATCGCTGTCGGCTCCGACAAAGATTTGCGAGATCAAGGACGGATGGTTCAAATCAACAGTTATCACACCCGAGGATTTCGGATTTACACGCTGCAGTAAAGATGAGCTTAAGGGAGGATCACCTGAGGATAATGCGAAGATCACCACGGATATACTAAAGGGCGAAAAAGGCAGCAAAAGAGATGCGGTATTGCTCAATGCAGGCGCCGCACTGTATATTGGAGGAAAAGCCGAAGACTTGGCAAAGGGAATAAAGCTTGCCGAAGAGCTGATCGATTCGGGCAAGGCATACGAGACCCTTCAGAAGTTTATAAAGATAAGTAACAGGTGACGAAATGGGAACGATAGTCGATACGATAGCGGATCATGCAAGGCAGCGTGTTGCCATAGCAAAAGAAAAGCTTTCTGCCGAGAAGATAAAACTGGCTGCATATGATACACCAAAGGGAGATTTCGGATTTGAGAAGGCCCTTGGGAAGCCGGGGATATCATTCATATGCGAATGTAAGAAAGCATCGCCTTCAAAAGGGATCATCGCAAAAGAGTATCCGTATATGAAGATCGCAGAAGAATATGAGGCTGCCGGGGCAGATGCGATATCGGTACTTACAGAGCCGAAATGGTTTCTTGGAAGCAACGATCATCTGAAAGATGTCACCGGTAAGGTAAAGATACCTGTTATCCGTAAGGATTTTACGGTGGATGAATATATGATCTACGAGGCAAAGCTTTTGGGAGCATCCGCCGTACTTCTCATAGTATCGATCCTTCCTGAAGATGTTATCAGGAATTATATAAACATATGCGATGACCTGGGACTGTCCGCGCTTGTTGAGACTCATGATGCAGATGAGATACATGCGGCAGTCAGTGCCAAAGCGCGAATCATCGGTGTCAACAACAGAAACCTCAGGGATTTTTCGGTGGATACCGGACTTAGTGCACAGCTTAGAAGTCTTATCCCTGAGGATATCATATTTGTTTCGGAAAGCGGGGTAAGGTCTCCGGAAGATATAAGGAATATCCGTAATTCCGGAGCCGATGCGGTCCTTGTCGGAGAGACACTGATGAGAGCGGCAGATAAGACACAAAAACTTGCAGAACTAAGGAAAGAGGCCTGATTTGACACGAATCAAGATCTGCGGATTGACAAGGGAAGAAGATATCGAAGAGGTAAACGTCCTGATGCCGGACTATATCGGATTCGTATTCTGGCCGCACAGTAAAAGGGCACTGACAGATGATCAGGCAAAGGCACTGAAGAATAAGCTCAATCCGGCGATAACGGCGGTAGGGGTATTTGTGGATGATGATATCAGTCATATCGTAAAGCTCCTGGAGACATAGACAGTAGATGCGGTACAGCTCCACGGAAGCGAGGACAGGGAATATATCAATACTCTTAAGGATATGGCAGACTGTCATGTGATAAAGGCCATAAGGATAAGTGATACGGTTCCCGTGGATATAAAAGCGTCCGGTGCAGATGCCATACTTCTGGATGCCGGAATGGGAGAAGGCCGGAGGTTTGACTGGGATATGATAAAACGATCAGGGCTTGATACTTCATCTGTTTTTCTGGCCGGCGGGCTTGATGCGCAAAACGTGACCGAAGCTGTACGGATGATACATCCCTTTGCGGTGGATGTTAGTTCGGGTGTGGAGACTGACCATATAAAGGATGCAGTAAAGATGGAAGCATTTGTCCGTGCGGTAAGAAGCGCGGATGCAGGAGGAGGACTATGAGCGGTTCAAAAGGAAGGTTTGGGCAGCACGGCGGACAGTATATACCGGAGACGCTGATGAATGCCGTGATAGAACTTGAAGAGGCATACGAAAAGTACAAAAAGGATCCGGCATTTAATGAGGAGCTTACAAGGCTTTTCAATGACTATGCGGGAAGACCTTCAAGATTATACTTTGCTTCCAAGATGACAAAAGACCTTGGCGGAGCAAAGATATATCTGAAGAGGGAAGATCTTAATCATACGGGTTCACACAAGATAAACAATGTGCTCGGACAGGCCCTTTTGGCCAAAAAGATGGGCAAGACAAGACTTATAGCGGAGACGGGTGCCGGCCAGCACGGTGTGGCAACTGCGACTGCAGCGGCTCTTATGGGAATGGAATGTGTTGTGTTCATGGGAGAAGAGGATACGGTAAGACAGGCTCTTAATGTATACCGTATGAGACTTCTCGGTGCCGAGGTCATACCTGTTAAGACCGGCACTGCCACACTTAAGGATGCGGTTTCGGAAGCCATGAGGGAATGGACACGCAGGATAGAGGACACCCACTATTGCCTCGGATCCGTCATGGGACCCCATCCGTTTCCGACGATAGTAAGGGATTTTCAGTCAGTGATCTCCAAAGAGATCAAAGCGCAGATGAGAGAGCTTGAAGGCCGTCTTCCGGATGCAGTGATAGCGTGTGTCGGCGGAGGAAGCAATGCTATAGGAAGTTTTTATGATTTCATAGATGACAAAGAGGTCCGCCTGATAGGCTGTGAAGCAGCCGGTAGAGGTATTGATACGTTTGAGACAGCGGCAACGATATCCACCGGAAGAAGCGGTATCTTCCACGGGATGAAATCATATTTCTGCCAGGACAGATTCGGACAGATAGCACCGGTATACTCGATCTCCGCAGGGCTTGATTATCCCGGGATAGGGCCCGAACATGCATATCTTCATGACATCGGAAGAGCCGAATATGTTCCGGTGACAGATGATGAAGCGGTATGCGCATTTGAATATCTGTCGAAAACGGAAGGGATAATTCCCGCGATCGAATCGGCACATGCAGTGGCATATGCCATGAAGATCGCAAAGGGTTTTACCCCCGAACAGAACATAGTGATAACGATATCCGGCAGAGGAGACAAGGATTGTGCTGCCATAGCAAGATACAGAGGGGAGGATATCCATGAGTAAAATAGGAAAAGCTTTTGAAAAAGGAAAAGCATTTATCCCGTTCATCACGTGCGGGTATCCCGACCTTGAGACAACAGCCGCGATAATACTCAGCATGGCTGCAAACGGAGCGGATATCATCGAACTTGGGATCCCGTTTTCAGATCCCACTGCGGAGGGCCCTATTATACAGGGTGCAAATGAGAAAGCACTTAAAAACGGTGTAACAACAGATGCCATATTCGATATGGTAAGGAGTATACGCGGCAAGACGGATATACCGTTTGTCTTTATGACATATGCAAATGTTGTTTATTCATACGGTGCAGAAAAGTTTATAAGCACATGCAGCGATATAGGTGTTGACGGTCTGATCCTTCCGGATCTTCCATTTGAGGAGAAGGATGAATTTGCTCCGATCTGCCGGAAATACGGTGTGGATCTTATATCACTCATCGCTCCCACCTCCAGTAACCGGGTGGCAATGATCGCCAAGGAGGCCGAAGGGTTTATCTACATCGTATCAAGTCTTGGAGTTACCGGAACAAGGAGCGTAATAGATTCGGATCTTAAGCCGATAATCAGGACCGTAAGAGAGAATTCACAGATTCCGTGTGCAGTCGGTTTCGGTATATCAACTCCCGCCCAGGCTGCCGAAATGGCGTCCATATCGGACGGAGCCATAGTCGGGAGCGCGATAATCAAGCTGATCGAAAAGTATGGCAAGGACAGCCCGAAATATGTCGGAGAATACGTAAAAAGTATGAAGGATGCCATTATATGACCCGATGTTGATGTGATATAATAGGCGGCATGAAGAACGAGATGTCTAATTTTTATCAGGTTAAGGGCATGAGCTGTGCCGCATGCCAGGCGCGAGTGGAAAAAGCTGTTTCGGGCTTGGACGATGTAACATCATGCTCGGTCAGCCTTCTGACAAATTCCATGCAAGTGGAGGGTGCTGCCGAGCCTGCAGCAATTATCCGTGCAGTTGAAGAAGCAGGATATGGGGCTGTTTTGATGGATCCTTCAAAAAGCAGGGATGAGATATTAAAGGATCATGAAACACCGAAGCTTAAAAGGCGTCTGATGATCTCGGTACCTGTACTTCTTATTCTCATGTATTTTTCCATGGGACATATGATGTGGGATTTTCCGGCACCGTCAGTCTTTGACAACATGATCTTTCTCGGATTCTTCGAACTGGTGCTGGCAATTGCCGTTATGATCATAAACGGGAGGTTTTTTACTTCCGGCTTATCTTCTCTTATACACCGCGCACCCAATATGGACACGCTGGTAGCACTCGGCTCCGGTGCGTCCTTTTTATATTCACTTGCAGAGCTTATCCTTATGATAACGGCAAATGCATCAGGCGATCATCACACTGTTATGAAGTACGGTATGAATCTGTACTTCGAATCAGCAGCGATGATACCGACGCTGATCACGGTCGGAAAGACTCTGGAGGCCGTATCAAAAGGACATACAACGGATGCGATAAAAGGTCTTATCGAGCTTGCCCCGAAGACGGCTGTCATTATAAGAGACGGTGATGAGCTGACGGTTCCGGTCGAAGACGTTAACATCGGCGATGTATTTGTTGTTCGTCCCGGAGAACAGATCCCGGTTGACGGGGTCGTCATCAAAGGTCAGACGAGCATAAACGAATCCGCGCTTACGGGAGAGAGCATACCTGCGGACAAGGCGGAGGCAGACATGGTATATGCGGCGACTATGAACCTTCAGGGATATATTAAGTGCCGTGCCGTAAAGGTCGGAGAGGATACGACTCTGTCACAGATCATCCGTACCGTTTCCGATGCCGCAGCTACCAAGGCACCGCTTGCCCGTATCGCCGACAGGGTGTCGGCAGTGTTTGTACCGGCAGTCATTGCGCTTGCGGCACTGACTTTTGTTGGGTGGATGATCGCGGGACAGTCGGTCTCATATTCTTTTGCACGGGGAGTGTGCGTACTGGTGATCAGTTGCCCGTGTGCACTCGGTCTTGCAACGCCGGTTGCCGTCATGGTCGGAAGCGGCGTAGGCGCAAAAAGCGGGATTTTATATAAAACCGCCGAGGCACTGGAAGTGTGCGGCAGAACACAGGTCATCGCACTTGATAAGACCGGGACGGTTACATCCGGCGCGCCGGCTGTTACGGATATTATCCCGTTTACAGGTGATAAAGAAGATCTGTTAAGGCTTGCGGCTTCTCTTGAGATGGGCAGCGAACATCCTCTGGCAAGAGCGGTAGTGGCAGCATCCGAGGGGCTTGATCTTTTTGAAGTAACAGAATTTGAAGCCATGCCCGGGCACGGTGTCAGGGCACGTCTTAACGACAGTAAGCTTCTCGGAGGAAGCCTCACACTGTTTTGTGAAAATCATTTGACGGACGATGCGACGGTAAATAAGGCAAATGCCCTTTCGGAAGAGGGAAAGACTCCGCTTTTATTTGCAATGGATGATAAATGCGCAGGGATCATCGCGGTTGCGGATCCGATAAAAGCGGACAGCATGGAGGCGATCGGACAGCTTGCCGGTATGGGGATCGCGACCGTAATGCTTACCGGAGATAATAAGACAACAGCCAAGGCTATCAGTCGTCAGGCAAATGTTACAAAGGTTGTCGCAGGTGTTTTGCCGGATGAAAAAGCAGGTGTGATAAAACGTCTATCATCACTTGGCAGGGTGGCAATGGCAGGCGACGGGATCAATGATGCGCCGGCACTTACCGTGGCGGATACGGGCATTGCCATAGGTGCGGGAGCCGATATCGCGATCGATGCAGCCGATATAGTTGTGATGAAAAGCACATTGACGGATGTGGTTGCCGCAATAAGGATCAGCCGGGCAACGATCAGAAACATTCACCAGAATCTGTTCTGGGCATTCTTCTACAATGTCATATGCATTCCGCTCGCTATAGGACTGTACGGCATTGAGATGAAACCGGTATACGGTGCGGCGGCGATGGCGCTATCGAGTTTTTTCGTATGTATGAATGCACTCAGATTAAATCTTATAAGGCCGTATGATTCGCACGGTGACAAACGGATCAGCATGGTATCCGACGGAGCACTTGATGATGCGATAAAGGCCGTAACGATAAAGGAGGACAAAACTATGACCAAGACACTTGAGGTTGAAGGAATGATGTGCGAACACTGCGAAGCACGCGTACAAATGGCGCTGGAGGCAGTTGATAATGTTACTTTGGCCGTGGCTGACCATAATAAGGGAACTGCAGTGGTAACACTGTCCGCAGAAGTATCCGACGAAGTATTAAAGAATGCGGTAGAGGCGCAGGATTACAAAGTGCTCGGAATAAAATGATAAGAGAAGTTGTAAAGAATGCAGGGTGATTTTCATTATTATGCAACATATTGCGCAGCCTTTATTGCAGGATATACGCACGCGGAGAGCATGGACATCTGCAGTGCTGCCCAGTTTGTTGACCTGTGCTCCAAAACATTTCTGTCCACAGTAAATGCTCCGCCGGAAGCTGCTACAACGATGCTTCAGCTGGAGATGATGGATGCCAGGACGGACATTCCCGGACTGCAGGATATCACAAGGATATGGGCATCTTTTCACTTCCTGCCGCAGGATCTGTATGCACCAAAGCCCGGTAATAAGCGCTACACAAAGAGATATATGAACAAGTACCGGCTCATATGCGGACCGGACGGCGACCTTGTAAAAAAGACTGTTGAACTTGCAAAGGGCAAGAGTCTTCAGAGTATCGGTATCGCGATGCATGTTGTTGCCGATACATGGGCCCATTCAAATTTTGCGGGAACTCCGTCGCTTGTGATCAACAACACGACGGATGATTTTTACGAGCTTACGGAAGATGAAAACGGAGATGCCGCGGAGAAAAAGATATCATTTCGCCACAATCCCTCGGCAGCAGATGATCTTGAAAATGACATCTTCACGAACAGCCTGTTTCAGAGGAGCGAAAAATCGGTCATGAACTTGGGTCACGGGCGTGCGGGACATCTGCCGGATTATTCTTTTATAAAATACAGGTATCTTCCTGCATGGTACGATTACAGGGTTCTCGTTAAGGACAATCCCTCCGACTACATGAATGCATTCGGACAGCTCGTATATGCCATGAGATATTTAAGAGGAGATGTTCCTGCGTTTGAGACGAAAAACTATGATATCGAAACGATAGCGCCATATAAGCAGACAATATCGGATATCTTAAGGAGGCGGCAGGTCATCGCATCAGATGACTGGAAAGCTTTCGGAGAGGAACTGTCCAAAGAAGTGATAGAACCGTTTGAAATAGAAAAATATCATGACGATGCTTATTTAGAACAGTTTGTCAAAGGGGCCATCGCACATAAGGGGATGGTCAGCAGCGAGATATTCTCTTCGGGAAACAATCTGGCAGGATTTGTGGAGGCGAAGCGTAAATGACAAGACTTCAGCGATTCAGGGAAGTTGTATCGGCAGTGGTCGTGATACTTATCGCCCTGCTCATCATGCTTTCTCCGGCAGAGGGATATGAGGATGTAATCTATATACTTGCCGGTATCTTTGTCATAAGAGGACTCGCAAAGGTGATCTACTATTTTTCCATGGCACGGTTCATGGTCGGAGGAAGGTGGTCGCTGTACACGGGGATAATCATGTTCGATCTGGGGATACTTACCGCAACTCTTACCGATGTCCCTCATTACTATATACTTATATATCTTATTGCCATACATGCGTTTTCCGGGGCTGTGGAAGTACTTCGCTCCCGTGAAGCGGCAAGATTACATTCCGGCTCATGGAAACTTAAGATGGCTCACGGGATCCTTGATATCGTTCTGGCAATTGTATGTATAATCTTTATCAGAAGGATGAGTGTTGCGGTGGAGATATACTGTTACGGAATACTGTATTCGTCCGTTATCCGCATCATCTCGGCATTCCGTAAGTCCAAGTTTGTATATATACAGTAAAAAAGCGGGCAGTGCCCGCTTTTTTGTCCGGTATTAAATGGTATTTACCATTTCTCGGAATGTGAAAACTCTTCGTAATACTCTTCAATAAAATCGATCAATTTCTTTAACATGATACCGCCTCCTTTGTTATCGCCCGCCTGTGTTTCAGAGGTCTTCCCTCTTTCTGATCTTATGATAGATCCAAAAGCTTACACAGTAAAATACATATAACACACACATGGTCATACCTATCAGGTATGGCAAAATTCGGACTGCCCGGCCCTCTGTTACTGTCTTATCAGATATATGGTATACTTATTAAACATTCTATTGATCCGGGCGGAGAATCAATGAAGCAAGACAGGAAGTTTTACGTTAGATATCTGATTGTTCTCGGACTGTACATACTGAATCTGCTTCTTCTGACACAGGTGTCAAGATCGGATCTGGTTGTTACGGCATTCGGAGGAAGAGTTCCTTTAGCGGCATTTACCGGTGCCGTTTCTTCCCTTGCAAACATTTTTATCATATTGCTCGTGGTCCTGTTCAGAAAACTCGGGTTTATCACGGCTCTTATATTACAGGTCATCCAGATCCCGCTGCTCATAAGAGGCCTTGTTATCAAGGATAATAACAACACGAGCATAGCTGGACTGTTCGGAAATCTCCTTACCATAATCGCAATAATCATAATCTACAGAAGAAATAAAAAGATCGAAGAACTGAGGGCGATCGAGGTAGAGTATCTGAAAGAGCAGCAGATGAATTCAAGACGCCTGTTCGAGCAGACCGCAACGGCTCTCGTAAATGCGGTGGATGCCAAGGACACATATTCACATGGTCATTCATTAAGGGTTGCGGAGTATTCCCAGAAGATAGCAAGAGATATGGGAAAGAGTGAGGAAGAATGCAGGCGGATCTATTATGCCGCGCTCCTTCATGATGTCGGAAAGATCGGTATCCCCAACAGCATAATAAACAAAAAAGGTAAGCTTACCGAAGAGGAATATGAGATCATCAAACAGCATCCCGTAAAGGGAAACATGATCCTGTCAAGCATCTCGGAATACCCGTACCTCAGCATAGGTGCTCATTACCATCATGAAAGATATGACGGCAAGGGTTATCCGGATCACCTTAAGGGTGATGATATTCCGGAAATAGCCAGGATCATTTCGGTAGCGGATGCATATGATGCGATGTCGTCCAACAGAAGCTACAGGGAGGCTATCCCGCAGCAGCTTGTCCGGGAAGAGATCGTTAAGGGCGCCGGAACGCAGTTTGATCCGAAGATAGCCAAGATAATGCAGCATCTGATCGATCTTGATACGGAATACAAGATGAAAGAAAAGGCTGTCGTTACGGAACTTGCCGGAAGAGAAGAGCTTGAGATCGAAAAGTACAGGAGCGATGTATCCGACGGAATACTGCTTAATGACAAGATAGTAAAGGTATATCTGACCGTGGAACGTTCGGAGACGGAAAAGGGCCGCGGCGCTCAGCTTGTCATGTTTGACTCGCTTGACGGGAGATTCCATGATGATGAGAACACAGTAAGGGATCTGTGTTATTTTGAATACTGTGAGATATGGCTTGAAGGAGAGATACTATGTAAGGGTGCCAGGAAGGTCGAGACAGCGATAACCGCTCACGGACAGGGCAAGACTATAGCGGCAACGGAAAACAATGCTGTTATATATGATATTGAAGCAGTCAAGGTCAAAGACCATGTTCTGATCAGGATCGATGACGGGGAGAAGCTTACCGAGATCACCGTTGCGCTTCCGGACAATTCAAGGTTTGCTTATATCAGCCTTACCGGCGAACAGTGTAATATCGGAAATGTCAGGCTGGTAAGGGAGGACGATCCCGTCCCCGGGGATTATATCCCCAGGATCGCCGAGGAGATCAGTTATATAGACGTACCAGCGGGAGATATACCGAACGTTCAGGTGGACGGCTACAGGACAGACTCTTCGAAGGGTATCGAGATCGAAGAGGACCTGAGGATCAGTTTCCATTCAATGAGCCTGCCCACAGCACGGCTTGTATGGCACGTCCCTTACTTTGTCATATATACTTCCAAAGACGGAAGAGTCGGGTCGGAGGGCTATAAAGAGTATGCCCTTATAAGACTCGACGGAGAAAACTGGGAGTCGGAAGCGGATTCGGACAACCGCCTGGTCGTAAACAAGCTGGACAGTTTTGAAGGCTGGGAGGCCTGGAAGAAGACACATAAAGAGGGCCTTAACATATCTGCGATATTTGTCAGGAGCAGATGCGTTATAACGATGCATACCGAGAACCTCGGAATATCCATCAGAAACACTACGACCATACCGAACGGTAACGAAAAAGTATATGTAGCTCTTACCGGAGATCAGGTCGCGATAACAAATATAAAAAAATATTAAAAAAGGTATAAAGTTTTATCAAAAAGTACCGATATATGTCTTAGAAAGCAACTAGTATAGGTTTTCCGAAATGGACTTCGGGATCATTATCTCAACGGATTGAGAGCCAGGACATGCTTTTATTTCTTTATTCTGTTCAGAAATGATTCCCAAAGTTTAGTTTATCAAGGATGTGCCGCCACTAGATGGAGCGGTTTATTAAAACGCCGGTCAGTGGTATAATTATCAGGAGGTAGGTATTATGAGCGATATGAATGTAGGAAACGTATCAGGCGTATATTCTGCGGTAAGCCAGGCAGTCACAGGCGCTGCACAGACAGCACCGGAAGCGGCAACTGTCACACCCGCAGCAGGCACAGAAGTTGCGGCTGTTTTCGAGAAGAGTTCCGGAAGCGAGCAGAAGGCTACTTACTCCATTAACAAGATGAGCGCGGAAGACCGTGCCGCTCTTGTACAGCAGCTTAAACAGGACCAGGTTGACAGACAGAACCAGCTGGCTGAGATCGTCAGGAAGATGTTCACGGATCAGGCAGGTGTTTCCAACTTATCCGAGATCTTTTCACCCGAGAACCTCAAAGAGGTAAGCGCAGCCGATATCGAACAGGCTAAAAAGGACATAGAAGAGGACGGATACTGGGGGATCAAGCAGACATCCCAGAGACTTTTCGATTTCGCATCGGCTCTTGCAGGTGATGATCCCGAGAAGATGAAGGAAATGCAGAAGGCAATGGAAAAGGGATTTGCCGAAGCAACCGGTGCATGGGGCGATGAACTTCCCGAGATATGTAAGGATACACTCGGTGCAGCAAACAAACTGTTTGAAGATTACTACGCTTCAAAGAACGAGGCATAGGAAGTCAGGATTTAAGGAGGCGATCTGATGTTTGATATTACATCAATGCTTGGTAATTCGGGTAACGGTTCGAATAATGTATCTTCATCATTTAATTTTACCGATTATGCAGCCATCAAGAACGGCAGCTACGGTAAGCTTGTAAAATCATATTATTCGGGTACCACCAAGTCCATAGACGAGCAGAAAGCATCGGCGGCAAAGGCATCATCAAAGACGACTGCAAAGAAGACAGCAGCAGATACCGATAAGACAGGTGTTACCGCTCTCAAGAAAAATGCCGATGAGCTTAAGGCATCGGCAGAAGCTCTTGCCAAAGACGATCTGTGGAAGAAGACCGAAGGCAAAGAAGATACAGCAAAGATCGCAAGTGCGGTAAAGGATTTTGCCGCAAACTATAACCAGGTAATAGATCAGTCATCAAAGGTTTCTTCCAAGGAAGTATCAAGAGACGTACAGTTCATGACACAGATGACGGATACTTTCTCAAAAGTTCTCGGCAAGATAGGCGTAAATGTTGGAGCAGACGGAAAGCTTTCGGTTGATGAGGAAGCTCTCAAAAAGGCTGATATGAATACAGCAAAGACGCTTTTTACCGGAAACGCTTCATACGGATCCCAGATCGCCGATAAGGCAGGCAATATATACCGCGATGCGGATATGGGATCGAGCATTTACGGAAGTGATGCCACAACAACAAGTGCAGTATCCAGTGTTTATAACCAGTTTATATGATCCGGAGATATCTGACGATATCCCGTAACTGTTACCTTACCTAATACCTAAAAGAACAGCACAGCAAAAGCTGTGTTGTTCTTTATTTTATACTTTAAATCAGTTGAAAAAACGCCCGTTTAATGTTAGAGTTTATACCATAAAAGTAAGGAGAGAATATGGTTTTTTCATCAGCTGATATTCTGATAACGGCAGTAGTGGCTGCGGTCGTGCTTATGGATATCATATACATATTCCGTAGCAGGAAAAAAGGGAAGTGTATTGGATGCCCGTACGCCGCAAGCTGTGGCAAGACAGTAGGCAACTGCCCCGGAGGGGGAGAAAGAGAATAGGTCTTATATGGCAATGTTTGAGTCCGGTGAAGATTACATCGAAACGATCTACAGACTGAAGAAGAAAAACGGTGTCGTGTATTCCATCGACGTGGCAAAGGAACTTGGATTTTCCAGACCGAGCGTCAGCCGTGCCATGGGTATCTTAAGACAGGACGACTATATCACGATGGATGAGGTCAGTAAAGAGATAAACCTGACCGATAAGGGGCGCAAAAAAGCTGTTGAGATATATGACAAGCATAAGACGCTGACGTCGTTTCTGCAGAAGACAGCAAATGTTTCGGCCAAGATCGCCGAAACTGATGCATGCCGTATCGAGCACGTTATCAGTCCCTCGACATTCAGGGGTATAAAGAGTTTTATGAAACAGTTCAACGATTAATCATGAAAAGGAGAGAAGGGTTATGAAATGGGTTTGTCAGGTATGCGGTTATGTTCATGAAGGAGATGAGCCCCCGGAGGCATGTCCCCAGTGTAAGGCTCCTGCTTCAAAGTTTTCCAAGCAGGAAGGTGAGATGACCTGGGCTGCAGAGCATGTTGTCGGGGTTGCAAAAGGTGTGAGCGAGGATATCATTGCTGATCTTCGTTCAAACTTCAACGGCGAATGCACAGAGGTCGGAATGTACCTTGCCATGGCAAGAGTAGCTTTCCGCGAGGGTTATCCCGAGATCGGAATGTATTATGAGAAGGCTGCATTTGAAGAGGCAGAACATGCTGCCAAGTTTGCTGAGCTTCTCGGTGAAGTAGTTACCGATTCAACGAAGAAGAATCTTGAGCTTCGTATAGAGGCTGAGAACGGTGCAACGGCAGGCAAGACCGATCTTGCCAAGCGTGCAAAGGCAGCAAACCTTGATGCCATCCATGATACGGTGCATGAAATGGCAAGGGATGAAGCCCGACACGGCAAGGCCTTCAAGGGCCTTCACGACAGATATTTCGGATAATGAAGATTCTTTGATCAGTTTTTTAAGAACAGGGGAATGGACAGTGATAATGTCCGTTCCCTTTTCGTTTGGCAGACAGTTCGATAGTTGGTGTATAATACTAAACATGAAAAACGAAAGAGGAACAATACAAAAAACTGTTCTGCTATATGAAACCGACGGGATGATCAGGGAATTTGAGGCAACAGTCACAGGTACATCCGACCAGGGTGATAATGGGTACGGCATCATCCTTGACAGGACGGCTTTTTTCCCGGGTGGCGGCGGACAGGAGGCGGACACCGGTTATCTTGTCACATCCGGAAATGAAAAGATAAGAGTATCAGGAGCCTTGCTGTCTGACGGGGAGGTGATCCATTACACTGACAGTGCCATCGACTGCGGCGAAAAGATCACCGGCATGATCGACTGGGACCGGAGAGTGTCGAGGATGCAGGACCACGGTGCAGAGCATCTGATAAGCGGGCTTGTACACGCAAGGTTCGGATATGACAATGTCGGATTTCATATGTCGGAAGACGAGACGGTCATAGATTTTAACGGACCCGTTTCCGAAGAACAGATCAGACAGATCGAACAAAGGGCCAATGAGATAATAACCGAAAATGTTCCGGTGACAGTAAGCTTTCCTTCTTCAGATGAGGCCCGGAAGATCGATTACAGGAGCAAGCTAGATCTGTATGATAACGTAAGACTTGTTACGATAGAAGGTGTCGATGTGTGTGCATGCTGCGCTCCGCATCTTCCTTCAACCGGACTGTTCGGAAGCGTCATGATCGTAAATATCATGCCGCACAGGGGTGGAACAAGAATGTCTCTTGTTGCAGGTATAAACGCATACAGGGATCATGCAAAGCTTGCCGGATCGACTGCAAAGATCATGGAAATGCTCTCGTCTCCGAGGTATGAGACCGCCGGATTCGTAAAAGAGATGACGGATAGGATGAAGGGGCTTCGGGAAGAGAACACGCAGCTGAAAAAGAAAATGACACAGCTTGTTTCGGAAAGCATCATCAAAGACCTGGAAAAAGAAGATCAGCCGGGCAAGGGGATCAAACTGTTGTTCTGTGATCTGCCGGATATGACGGGACTTCGCGAGCTGGTAAATTCCTGCACAAAAGTTTACTCAGGCACGGTATGTGCATTCCTTAAAAAGGAAAACGGATACGGGTATATCTTTTCGGTATGCAAAGAGAATGAAAAAGAGGCCTCACTTTCCGGCCTGGCACGTGATTTTAACGAAAAATGCAGCGGAAGGGGCGGAGGAAGCAATGTGATGGTAACGGGTACGACTGGCGCATCACGCAAAGACATAGAGGAGTATTTTGCGTCAATTGTCCCGTAAAGCATAAAAATGTGGATAAATTAAGGAAAAAAGCGTAAAATATAAGAGTTAACGTATTTTGAAAATGAGGAGTTTGTAACATGCAAGAAAAGAAACAGGTTGAGCAGATCACATCGATGGAGGAGAACTTCGCCCAGTGGTACACGGACGTCGTCATCAAGGCAGATCTTATCGACTACACGAGTGTAAAGGGATGCATGGTTTTTAAGCCCGCAGGATACGCGATCTGGGAACTCATTCAGAAGCAGATGGATGAGAAGTTCAAGGAAACGGGAGTTGAAAATGTATACCTTCCGATGTTCATTCCGGAAAGCCTGCTGGAGAAGGAAAAGGATCATGTGGAAGGATTTGCGCCCGAGGTGGCCTGGGTGACGCACGGCGGACTGCAGCCGCTCCAGGAGAGAATGTGTGTACGTCCGACGTCGGAAACTCTGTTCTGTGATTTTTACAAGAACGAGGTTCACTCATACAGGGACCTTCCGAAGATATATAACCAGTGGTGTTCGGTAGTCAGATGGGAAAAAGAGACGAGGCCTTTCCTTCGCTCGAGAGAATTTCTGTGGCAGGAAGGACATACGATCCATGCGACATTTGAAGAGGCCGAGGAGAGGACCATTCAGATGCTGAACGTCTATGCCGATTTCTGTGAGCAGATACTTGCGATACCTGTCGTAAAGGGACGCAAGACCGACAAGGAGAAGTTCGCGGGAGCCGAGGCAACGTATACGATCGAAGCGCTCATGCACGACGGCAAGGCACTCCAGTCCGGAACGAGCCACAACTTCGGAGACGGATTCGCAAAGGCATTCGGCATCCAGTATACGGATAAGGACAATACACTGAAGTACCCGTGCCAGACTTCATGGGGATCCACCACGAGACTGATCGGCGCGATCGTTATGGTTCACGGAGACAATAACGGACTCGTGCTTCCTCCGAAGGTAGCACCGACACAGGTTGTGATGGTTCCGATAAGACAGCAGCAGGAGGGAGTCCTCGAGGCTGCCGGCAGGATCAAAAAAGATCTGGAGGCAAAAGGTATCAGGGTCAGGGTTGACGATACCGAAAAGAGTCCCGGATGGAAGTTTGCCGAAGCTGAGATGCGCGGTATTCCCGTAAGAGTGGAGATAGGACCGAAGGATATCGAAGCGAAAAAGGCAATCCTTGCGAGAAGAGATACCGGAGAGAAAACGGAATGTTCGATGGATGCACTCTGCGAGACGGTCGGATCGCTTCTTGAGGGCATGCAAAAAGACATGCTTGAGCGCGCAAGGGCGCGCCGCGACTCGCAGACATATACAGCCACCACGAAGGAAGAGTTCGAGAAGCTCTTTGCCGAAAAGTCCGGATTTGTAAAAGCAATGTGGTGCGGCAGCGTGGAATGTGAGAACGAGATAAAGGAAAAACTGTCGGTAACGAGCAGGTGCATGCCGTTCGAACAGGAAACCGTATCGGACGTATGCGTTTGCTGTGGAAAGCCCGCAAAGAAACTTGTTTATTGGGGAAGGGCTTATTAGTCGAATCTAAATCGGCGACCGACATATTTACAAATAGGAGAGCAGGTTTATGAATGTATTAGTAATCAACTGCGGAAGCAGCTCACTTAAGTATCAGCTTATCAACACGGATACCGAGGAGGTCCTTGCAAAGGGACTGTGCGAGAGGATCGGTATTGACGGCGGTATGCACACATACCAGCCCAAGGGTGCGGATAAGATCAAAACAAATGTTGACATACCGGATCACACGAAGGCGGTAAGCCTTGTGATCGGGGCACTTACAGATCCGGAAGGCGGGGTGATAAAAAGCCTGTCCGAGATAGATGCGGTCGGACACCGTATCGTTCACGGAGGAGAAAAATTCTCGAAATCCGTCCGGATCGATGATGAAGTGATGAAGGCCATCGAGGAGGTCAGCGATCTTGCACCGCTTCACAACCCCGCAAACCTTACGGGGGTAAGATCATGCAAAGAGCTTATGCCTGATGTTCCGATGGTTGCGGTATTCGATACGGCATTTCATCAGACCATGCCTCCCAAGGCATATCTGTACGGAATACCTTATGAATACTACAAAAAATACAAAGTCCGCCGTTACGGATTCCATGGAACGAGTCATGAGTATGTGGCGAACAGGACCGCACAGTTTCTCGGCAAAGATATCAAGGACATGAAGATAATCGTGTGCCATCTCGGAAACGGTGCATCGATAAGTGCCGTAAAGAACGGTAAGTGCGTAGATACATCCATGGGCATGACTCCTCTTGAAGGACTGATCATGGGAACCAGAAGCGGTGATCTCGATCCCGCGATCCTGGAATATATTGCGGGCAAGGAGAATCTGTCCATTTCCGAAATGCTCACCGTGCTTAACAAAAAATCAGGTGTGCTGGGATTGTCGGACGGAGTGTCAAGTGACTTCAGGGACCTTGCCGAGGCGGCAGGGTTGGGAAACGCGCAGGCGACGACGGCACTGGAGACATATGCTTATCATGTGGCAAAATATATCGGTTCCTACGTTGCCGCAATGAACGGTGTCGATGCCATAACGTTCACAGCCGGTGTCGGTGAGAACAACATTTCCGCAAGAGAAGAGATATGCAGTTATCTTACATATCTCGGAACACAGGTCGATCCCGAAAAGAACAATGTTAGAGGCGAAGAGACCATCATTTCAAAGGACGGATCCAAGGTTACGATCCTTGTCATACCGACCGATGAGGAAATGTCGATAGCAAGGCAGACGGCCGTATTATGCAGATAACAGTCCCGAAAAACGTCAGGACGATAATAGGGATACTTCAGGATAACGGGTTTGAAGCCTATGCAGTCGGAGGTTGTGTAAGAGACAGTATATTGGGGATAGTCCCTAACGACTGGGACATCACAACGAATGCCATGCCCCTGCAGGTAAAATCACTGTTTCGGAGAACGATCGATATCGGCATAAAGCATGGTACCGTTAAGGTCATGATGGGCAACGAAGGTTATGAGATAACGACCTACCGGATCGACGGAGTATATGAGGACAGCCGTCATCCGAAGGAGGTAACGTTTACGACTGATCTTTACGAAGACTTAAGGCGCCGTGATTTTACGATCAATGCGATGGCATACAGCGATAAGTCCGGGATCGTCGATCCCTTTGAGGGACAGAGCGATCTTCGGTCGGGGATCATACGTGCTGTCGGGAGTCCCAGGGAACGATTCGGTGAGGACGCGCTCAGGATCCTCCGGGCACTCAGATTTTCCGCCAGATTCGGTTATGAGATCGAAGAGGAGACAGCAAGTGCCATAAGGGAACTGTCGCCGACGCTTTCAAACATAAGTGCCGAGAGGATAAGGGAGGAGCTGGAAAAGCTTCTTTTGTCAGATAATCCCGACAGGCTCAGATGGGCATATGAACTCGGAGTTACAAAAGTGTTCTTTCCCGAATGGGATGCGATGATGGAGTGCGAACAGGATACGCCCCATCATTTTACTGATGTCGGAGATCATACGATCGAGGTGATCAGGTATATCATAGAAAACTATCCGTCACTTTCCAAAGAAGATGACAGGGTACTTCGCATCGCAGCGCTGCTTCATGATATAGCAAAGCCTGTCAAGAAGTTCAGAGGGCGGGACGGATACGAACACTTTACGGGACATCCAGAAGAAGGTGTTCCGATGGCTGAAGACGTTCTGAAAAGACTCAAATATGACAATGATACGATCAACAAAACAAAGAAACTGGTCAGGTATCATGACGAGCTGCCGGATCTTACATATCCCGAAGTAAGACGATTCATCGTCCTGGCGGGACGTGAGAATATGGACAATCTCATAAGGCTTAAGTATGCTGATCTGTATGGCCACACGAAGTACAAGTGGGATGAGAAGATGGAAAAGCTCACATCATTTGAGCAGATGTATCAAAAGATCGTGCGGGATGGCGACCCGCTTTCAATAAAGGAACTGGCCGTAAACGGAAATGATCTTATGAAGGAAGGGGTAGCTCCGGGGCCTGCTCTGGGAGAAGCACTTGAAAGACTTATGGACAGAGTGCTTGATGATCCGCAAATGAACGAAAAAGAAAAACTCCTTATGTATCATCGCGGGGACGGTTGATGAAAAATATCGAGAAAGTGGTGATCCCTGTGATCATAATAGTGATCATCACGATGCTGGGGATATACTATATCTCAAAAGAATACGAGCAGCAGCAGAGCGAAAAGCGTGCGCAGCAGATGGCCGAAGAGGCGGCAGCAAAAGAGACGGAAGATCCGGTCTCTTCAGAGGAGCTTGTGTATGAATCCGTTGCAATGCTCGTCGGAAAAGATACCGAAGCACATAAGCTCAAGTTCCTGGCAGTCGATAACGACAAACTGTTTGAACTGGAATATACGAACAGCACACCAATACTCGGAAGATACGGTGATAACCTTACCATCGATCAGATAATGCTCGGAGAGATACTTGACACTTCTTACAGCATCCACAACAAAGAACTGTTCCAGCTGCGTATCAGTTCCCAGGCGTGGACGTTCACCGATGTAACAAAGTTTGATATAAAAGAGGAAGAACACCGGATGGATATCGCGGGGAGCACTTACAAGCTTCCGAAGACATCCATAGTCTCATACGGCGATCAGCTTGCGACGTTCATGGACGTGACAAATGTGGATACCCTTACCGTAAAGGGATACGGACGAAGGGTCTGCTCGGTCATAGTACAGCGGGGACACGGTTATGTGAGACTGCAGAATGATTCGTACTTTGAAGGCGGCTGGATCGAGATCGGCCAGGAGATCATCAAGACCGTAACGGAAGAGATGCTGATACCGGTTCCCGAGGGAAGCTATCATGTACGTCTTACGAACAAAGGATATGCCGCCGAGGAAGATATCACGGTGGAGAGGGATAAGGAGAGCGTCATCGATCTGTCCGAAGTTGACGTCAAAGAGGTTGCGATCGGACATGTCGCATTCGGTATAGTTCCCGATTATGCACAGCTGTATCTGGACGGACAGATCACGGACTTTGATGAAAGAGTCGCGGTGGAATACGGTATCCATCATGTCCATGTGGAGTGCGCGGGATACAAGAGTGTTGATACCAACATCCGCGTATCGGATAAATATGCCAACGTAGATATAGCCCTTGAAAGGGAAGGCGAGGATTCAACCACAGATAAGACTACTACGAATAAAGCCGCAACGGCAACGCTGACTCCTGTTGTGACACCTGCCGCAACAACGGCAGCAACAACAAGTCAGAACGTATTCCCCAACCTTCGGAATGCTCCGACACCGTTTGCTCAAAGCACTACAGGTACTACGTCGACAACGTCATCTTCTTCGACAACAACGCCGGATACGACGACATCAACCTCGACCACTGCAGGCGGCATTATCAGTGATTCGCAGAAGATGTACGTTGAATGTCCCGAAGGCGCTGAAGTGTATATAGACGGAATATACGTTGGAATAGCACCGGTCGTATTCATTAAGCCTGAAGCCGGATCGCATGTGGTCACGCTTTCAAAGAACGGTTATAAGACAAAGAGTTATACCGTATCCGTATACGGTGATGAAAGGGATGTCACACTTTCGTTCTCTGATCTTGTTGAAGAATAAAGGATAACTGATGAAGAAGTTTTTTCAAAACAGGGAAAACCTCATTTCGGCAGCTATTTTTGTGATCACCATGATCATAGCCTGCGCTCCTCTCATCTCCAGATACTGCATAAACGGTCATGATATAGAGTATCATCTCCTGCGGATCGAGAGCCTTAAAGAGGGCATACGTATCGGGCATCCGTTCATGAAGGTCAATACGCTGTTTTACGGTGGTGCCGGATATGCAAGCTCCATGTTCTATTCGGATCTGTTCATGTACATTCCGGCGCTACTTCGCCTGATGCATGTCAGTATCGGAAAGAGTTTTCACATATACACCGCAATGATCTTCATGCTGTGTTATCTTTCAACATACTATTGTGTCTGGAAGATGAGCCTGTCAAAGTTTGCCGCAACCGTTGCGGCGGTGCTTCTGACGCTGTGCCCGTATCACATGGATGACATGCTGATAAGAACAGCATGCGGTGAGAATGCGGCGTTCATATTCCTGCCTTTTGCGGTATACGGGATATTTAATGTCCTGTATGAGGAGATGGATAAGCCATGGGCGTTCGGACTGGGGTATGCGGGACTGATCCTTACCCATCCGGCAACGTTCGTGCTCGCCGTTTGTATGGGCATAGTCATCTTCCTTATATATACAAAAACCTTTGCCGCCAATCCCAGGCTGTTTGCAAAGCTCGGTGTTGTGTCCGTGTTGGCACTTCTGGTCACTTCATATCAATGGATGCCGATGCTCGAACAGTTTGCGGATGCAAAGTTTTTTGTATCAAACAACTGGACCGATCTTCTGGATGCGTCCGTAAATTTTTCGGATATTGCTTCTTCAACATTTCCATGTGTTGGTTTTGTACTGTTTGCGTTGATACTTCCGAGGCTGTTTTTGTCCCGCAAGGACTATCCGATCCTGTCCTTTACCGACCTTATAATGGTATTCGCATTTGTATTTGCTGTAGGTGCCACGAACATAATGCCGTGGGAAAGAGTAGCAAGATACTTCGGATTCCTGCAGTTTCCGTGGAGACTGTTCATTATGACATCGACACTTCTGGCCATGGCGGATGCGATAGTACTGAAACTGTTTATTGACAGGATATCCGAAGACAAGCGCAAGATCACAAGTCAGTTCATACTCGTTGTTATCATCGCACTGACCGCCGAACTTGCGATCAACCATCAGAGCGAGAACTCGATGGGGTATTACGATTACAGTGATGATTATTACAGTTACAAACCATATACCGTAAATGTAATTGCGGGAGAATGGCTTCCGGTCACCGTGACCGATCCCGGAAAGCTGTTGGAACAAAGCGAAGAAATGGTATATGATGACGGGTCGCAGGCAGAGTTTACGAGGGAAAAGGGCAAGATAACCGCAGACATAAAAGGTGCTCACGAATATGCGGATGTACCGTTCATTTATTACAAAGGATACCGGGCGGTCATAACCGGTGATAACGGGACCGGGACAAAACTGGAAGTTACCGGTGACGGAAACAACGGAATGTGCCGCGTCATGCTTGAGGGCATGCAGGGCGAACTTACGGTAAGCTACGCGGGAACGATACTCCAATATGTATCGGTCGTGATCACGGCGCTGTTTTTACTTCTGATCATAGATCTTTGCTATCTCAAGATTAAGTACAAGAAAAAGCTGAGCGCAAGAGCCGCGGCAGCAGGCGCCAATCTCGGAAAGATCGCCTGCCTGGTCATAGTACCGGCGATCGCACTGACTCTTTCGGGGTGTTCCGTAAATGTATCAAACGAAGCCGGACAGACACAGTCGTTTTCCGATCGCGAAGATGTGATAGGTCTTCTGAAGGACAGGAACGGTTATGACGATGAGGCCGACTGGGTGGATAGCGAGAACCTTACTGTTGTCAACTGCAGCCGCAAAGGATACGACAGGGACGGCAGCAGTTATGCCGTAATGATAGACGAGTCATCGGGCGAACAGGTCATTTCGGTAATATCCGTAGAGGAAGCATCAACAACCCTTGGTGAGCAGATCCCGATAGTTGCAGGGCTTTATAAGGATCTGCTTGTGCAGGAGATAGAAAGTGTCGGCAAAGCTTACAGAACGCAGAGTCTTGGAAACAGGATAATGCATGCGACCGATGCTCTTCTGTGCCTGGAAGTGTTTGGCGATAATCCGCGCAAAGCCCAGATAGAGTCCCTTGCAAAAGAGATCGGAGAAGACCTTATTTCGATCCCGGATTCAAAGATAACCGGAGCTGTTGACAGGTATAACACTGCGGCAGTCCTTGCCAAGATGGCATACGTACTCCCGGACTGGGAAAGCGCCAAGCTTGCAGGAGAGCTTTCGGAAATGTATTTTAAGGAAGCCGAAAGCATGGGTGATGAGGCAGAAGAACCCTTGGCAACAAGAATGTGGGCGGCAGCGGAACTGTACAGACTGTCGGGCAGCAAAACGTACCGTTCGGTAGTGGATGCGATCGCGATGGATGTCGTTCCGGCCGGATTTTCATATGAAGAGCCCGGCAGTTACGGGGTATTTGCATACCTTATGTCGCCAAATCCGACCAACCGGAATATATGTACGAACATGATGGACGTCGTTTTTCTCGAAGCAAACGACCTGATCAAAACCGATATCGACAGTGAGTTTAGGGATGTCAGGGTGGATTCCGGTACGGCAGCGCGCGATGAGGAAGCGGCAAAAAGAATGCTCGATGAAGCGTTCCTTGTCACTATGACGGATTATGTCAGCGTGAGTGTGGAATATGAAGGTTTTGTGCAGAACAGGCTGAATTATATATACGGAGCCAATCTCTCGGGGATCGATTTTACGGATGGAGACAACGCACTTTCCGATTCCCCGAAGCTGTTTATACTGTGTGGTTTATGCAGATAGACCGTCAGATTTGTTGCAGATAGGAGGGAGTATGAAGATAGTAGTTCTTGCGGGCGGCCTTTCAACGGAAAGGGACGTATCGCTCGTGTCCGGACGTGGAGTATACACGGCACTTAAGGAAAGAGGACACAAAGTCATCCTGCTCGATGTGTATCTCGGGTATGAGGGCGATCCTGAAAATGTATTTGACATCGAGGAGGACTGGGTATCGATGGTGGCACCGGTTTCCGAGACCGTGCCTGATCTTGACAAAGTAAGAGCCTTAAGAGGTGATGATGTAAAAGAGTTCTTCGGTCCGAACGTCATCAGGATATGCCAGGAAGCGGATATCGTGTTCATGGGCCTGCATGGTGACTGCGGAGAGAACGGAAAGATACAGGCAGCCTTTGATCTGTTCGGGATCAAATATACCGGCACGGATTCATTTTCATCTGCACTTGCGATGGACAAAGCAATATCGAAACAGCTCTTTGTGATGTTTAATGTACCGACTCCGGACAGTCATCTGCTGACAGGTATCGACGATGATTTTAAACCTGATTTCCCGTGCGTGGTTAAGATATGTAACGGCGGTTCATCAGTCGGTGTATTTATCGCACTTAATGAGGGCGAATACAAGAATGCGGTCAGGGATGCTTTCAGGTATGAGTCAAGAGTGCTGGTCGAAAAGTATATAAAGGGCAGGGAGTTCACGTGCTGCGTTATAGAAGGGCAGCCGCTTCCGCTTGTTGAGATCACACCTAAGGACGGATTTTATGATTACAAGAATAAATACCAGGCGGATTCCACGATAGAGACCTGTCCGGCGCAGCTTGACGATGCCACAACATCGCTCATCCAGTCCGAGGCGGTAAAAGCATACCATGCACTCGGCATACGTACATATGCAAGGATGGATTTTCTGATGAATGATGACGGCGAGGTATTCTGTCTTGAAGCCAACACGCTTCCCGGTATGACACCGACCAGTCTGATACCGCAGGAGGCTGCCGCAATCGGAAGATCATATGCTGATCTTTGCGAATGGATAATAGATATATCACTGAAGAAATGGGCATAACATGCGAAACATGACACTACAGGCGATAGCGGAAGCTGTCGGCGGAAAACTTGAGAACACGGGCAGATGCGACCTTGCAAGGGAAGCCACATCCGTTGTCATAGATTCCAGGCTTATCGAAGAGGGCGGAATATTCATTGCCACCAAAGGTGAGAGAGTTGACGGTCATACGTTCATAGACCAGGTATTTGAAAAGGGAGCACTCGGTGTGATATGCGAGAAGGCTCCTTCAAAGGCAAAAGGTCCCTACATCATTGTTGAGGACAGCTTTGCAGCGATCAGGCAGCTTGCGAAGTACTACAGAAACCAGATGTCATTAAAGATCGTCGGAGTTGTCGGATCTGTCGGCAAGACCAGTACGAAGGAGATAATCGCATCCGTTCTGTCGGCCCATTACGAAGTACTGTCAACCGAAGGGAACTTCAACAACGAAGTAGGAGTTCCTCTCACGGTATTCAGGATAAGAGACGGACACGAGATCGCAGTCATAGAAATGGGGATCAGTGATTTTGGCGAAATGGACCGGCTCGGCGAGATAGTGCGTCCGGATATCGTTGTGTTCACGAACATAGGACCGTGCCACCTTGAGAATCTCGGAGACCTTGAAGGCGTGTTAAGAGCCAAGAGTGAGGTCATCTCTCATATGAACCCGAACGGTACCATAGTGATAAACGGACAGGATGAAATGCTGGCCCGTATCGATGAAGAAGCGTCCGGAGGAAGAAGACTGATCCGCTACGGCAAGGAATCGAAAAGGGACGACGTGTATGCGTCGAGCATTGAGAACATGGGCCTTGACGGATCGAAGTTTACCGCTAATTTTCCGGATGGAAGTCACTACGAGATGACGATCCCGCTCCCCGGATATCATATGGTAGACAATGCGATAGCTGCGGCAGCCGTTGGTTTTCTTACCGGATTGAATCTTGAAGAGATCAGGCGCGGTATGTCCGATTCACAGACTCTTTCGGGAAGAGGACACATCATCCATGCGGCGGATTATACGATCGTGGATGACTGCTACAATGCAAATCCGAGATCGATGTTCGCGGCTATAGATACTCTCGGTTATGCGCTTACAAGAAAAGTGGCGATCCTCGGAGATATGTTCGAACTCGGGGAGGAGGCCGAAAAACTCCACGGGGAAGTTGGTGAGTATGCTGCAGCCCACGGGGTTGATTCGCTTATATTTGTCGGAGCACTTGCCAAGTTCATGTATGAGCGTGCAAGAGTTCATGAAGGAGTAGAGATCAGATATTATCCGAATAAAGAACTGCTTCTGGCAGCGCTTTCGGATACTTCGAAAGATATACTCAGAAAAGACGACACCATACTGGTGAAGGCGTCGCACGGAATGGGATTTTCCGAAGTCGTGGATTATTTAAACAGGTAAAGGAGACGGACATGGCATTTACTATCGTAACGGACAGCGGAGCAAACATCACCGATAAGGTCAGGGATCATTACGGGATCAAAACTGTCTCCCTCACTCTTGTGATCGAGGGAGAGGAGATGCAGTTTACGAATACGGAAAAATTTGACTACGAGGATTATTACCGGAGACTGTCCGAGGGGATAAAGGCAACCACCTCACAGGTTAACCCGGCGCAGTATGCCGACTGCTTTGAGCCGATACTTGAGGCAGGCGAGGACATATTGTACATCGGTCTGTCCGGCGGAGTTACGGGATCCATCAATTCCGCAAAGATCGCTGCATCGGATCTTATGGAGGATTTTCCTGACAGGCAGATAAGGATAATCGACTCTCTCGGAGCTGCTCTCGGAGAAGGCATACTTGTGGTTGAAGCAGCTGAGTGCAGGGATAAGGGAATGTCGCTTGATGAGGTTGCCGATCATATCGATTTTCAGAAATACTGCATGTATCAGGTGTTTGTCGTTGATGACTTAAAGCATCTGAAAAGGACCGGAAGAATCAGCGGAGCGCTTGCGTCTCTTGGAACGATGATGGATATCAAGCCGATATTAAAAGGCAATACTGAAGGCAAGATAGTTGTGGAGTGCAAGGCCAGAGGACGTAAGCAGGCGATAAAGGCACTTGCCGAAAAATACAGGGATCTTGTTGTAGATGCAAAAGACCAGATCGTCGGTATAACGTATGCCGGAAAGCGTGAGGATGCGGTTCATCTTGCCAACCTCATCTCCAAGATCGACGAGCCGAAAAAGATCTGGATAGTGCCTCATGAGCCCACGACCGGAGCGCACGTCGGTCCGGGTATGCTCGGTCTCTTCTTTAAGGGAGCCGATGATGTGAGGGCATTTTAATGATCAGGTTTATTCTTCTTGTTCTTGTTGTGGTGATAGATTTTATCGTAATCATTCCCTTTGAGCTGATAGGGTATCTGATCGGTCTGTTCTCAAGAAGAGCAAGGAATGCATATATGAAAGTACTGATGACCGTTGTTCTGTCCGTACTCCAGTTCCTGTCGGGAGCAAAGGTCAGATTCATCGGGATGGAGAGGATCCCGCAGGATCAGGCGGTAGTGTATGTAGCCAATCACGAAAGCTTTTTCGACGTTATCCTGACTATAACCAAGCTGCCGGGAACGGTATGTTTTGTAGCCAAGAAAGCGTTCAGGAAGATCCCGATATTTGCCCAGGGACTGGATCTGTACAATACACTGTTCATTGACAGGGATAATGTGAAGGAAGCTCTCAAGACGATAATTGAAGCGATAGACCGCGTGAAGAGCGGCATGTCCGTATTCATCTTTCCCGAGGGGACCAGAAGCCGCGACGGAAACATGAATGAGTTCAAGGAAGGCAGCATGAAGATCGCGACAAAGAGCGGATGTCCGATCGTGCCGATCGCTATCAGTAACACTGCAGAAGTGTTTGAAAATCATTTTCCGAAAGTCTGCGGCGTGCCCGTAGTCGTGGAGATACTCGATCCGATATATCCGTCGGATTTCGATGTAAAAGAACAGAAGCATCTCGGCAGATTATGCAAAGAGCGTATCGAAGCAGCTAGAGATGCCAATTATGAAAAGTACTGCAGACCGGGGGCGTAAACAACGTCCCCGTTTACTATAGTATACCTGATCTTTCCGGAAAACCTGCATCCGAGAAACGGGCTGTTGGATGATCTTGACCTTGAGGATTCATAAACCGTCTCTTCTTCAGGGGAGAAGATCGTGATATCCGCAACGGATCCTTCCGAAAGAGTACCGGCATCAAGTCCGTACAGCCTTGCCGGATTAAGGCTCATCAGGCGAAACAGCCTGTCATAGTCTATGATCTCTTTTTGTATAAGAGTCTGATATGCCAGAAGAAACGATGTTTCAAGTCCTATGATCCCACTCGGGGCGCTGACAAAATCCCGTGATTTTTCCTCCAAAGAGTGAGGGGCATGATCGGTCGCTATTATATCGATGGTGCCATCGGCCAGTCCTTCCCATATCGCTTCACGATCATCCGCCTTACGAAGAGGCGGATTCATTTTTGCATTTGTGCCGTGTTTTATTACGGCACTGTCGGTGAGGGTGAAGTGGTGCGGTGTTGCCTCGGCATGAATGTTCGGGTTGGTCTTCTTTGCCTGCCGTACCGCTTCAACTCCTTCAGCGGTACTGATGTGCTGTATATTGAGTATCACACCGCTCTTTGATGCGATATCAAGGTCGCGCTCTATCATGGAGATCTCCGCCTGCCTGTCAGAGCCGGAAAGACCGAGAGCATTTGCCGCCTCTCCGGAATTGACCCCGTTTTCAGTTATATATCGAGGATCCTCCTCATGAAGGGATACAGGGACCTTCAGCAGTGAGATATCATCGAATATCCTGCCCAGGAGCTGTTCGTCCATCACGGGTTTTCCGTCATCGGTAAATCCAACGGCGCCGGCATCAAGAAGGGATCTGTAATCGCAGCACTCTTTTCCTGCCATCTGTTTTGTAAGAGTTGCGCATGTGTATATGTGAAGAGGCTCTTTTGAGGCCTTATCGATGACAGATCGTACGATCGCGGCATCATCGATCGGCGGTACGGTATTTGCCATCATCACAACCGATGTAAAACCACCCGCTACAGCAGCCATGGCACCGGTGTGGATCGTTTCCTTGTGGGTCTGGCCCGGATCCCTGAAATGCACATGAACGTCAACAAGACCCGGACCCGCGATAAGACCCGTTCCGTCCATTTCGGTATCTCCCGAAACAGTTCCGGAAGATGCCAAGTTGTAGTCGTTTTCGGAAACGATCTTTTTGTCCCGTATAAAAAGGTCCGATATCTCGTTCCTGTTGTTTGCCGGATCGATAATCCGGATATTTCTGATCACCATAACGGTATTATTCTATCATAATCTGCCGTGAATACAAAAACTTAATGGGGAATGTTGCCGTATTGCCCACGGCGCTCTTTTTCACATGCGAGGGCCTATCCCGTATGCTCCACTTTTCTATTCTTATTTAATTCTTTGAACCCGTGACATTGGTGACGCATCCATCTTCCATCCTTTTGACAGAAAATGAATTCCGATTCAATCCCCATTTCGGCACCAGTTTGTGAGTAAGGTTTATTCTCGGCTTCTCTTCTGTCTGCTTTAACCCGCATATAAAGACTTCTTAACCAGCGCTACTGTTACTATAGCGGTCATGCCGGCTGTCAGAACGATCGCAACGATCAAAGCAGGCGTGAATAGTCTCTCCGTTCCCCCGCC
>JAFRIL010000196.1 GCA_017432845.1 Lachnospiraceae bacterium
ACCTCCGTCCCCCTGTCTCACCTCCGTCCCCCTGTCTCAGTCTCTCCGCCCCCTGTCTCACTTCTCAGTCTTTCAGTTTCGATTCCTTGCGCTTTCTTGCGCGGTCGATGAGGCCCTCGGCTTCGTCGAATGCCTCGAACAGATACTTGGTCTCGTCAACAGGGACCTTCTCCTTCTCAGTCTTCTTGATCTGCTCCCAGTTGGCAAGTACTTCACCCGAGTCGGCTACGGTGACATCCCCGAATACGTGCGGATGACGCCTTATCATCTTCTGAGTGATGGAATCGATCACATCTTCTATCGTGAAAAGGCCTTACTCCTCGGCGATCACGGCATGCATCATCACCTGAAGCAGAAGATCCCCGAGCTCCTCTTTCAGGTTGTCGCAGCACCCCGTTTCCTCATAAATGTTGATGCCGCAGATCACTTCTGCGGCCTCTTCCATACACGGCGCCTTAAGTGTCGCGTGGGTCTGCTCCCGGTCCCACGGACATCCGTCCTTCGCACGAAGGCGTTTTATCACCTTATAGAATTCATCAAAACGATCCATTTCAACCTCACTTTAAGAATCCGTTTATTATCTGCTCCTCAGCCTCTGCCTCGGTAAGTCCGAGTGTCATGAGCTTGATGATCTGGTCCCCGGCGATCTTTCCGATCGCGGCTTCGTGCACGAGTGCGGCATCTACATCATTTGCCTCAAGTCCGGGCACCGCCAGTATCCTTCCCTTATCCATTATGATCGAGTCACACTCGGTATGCCCCGAGCATGCAGCATTTCCGACAAGCTTTGCGTCAAACTTCTGGTAAGAGTTGTCGCGCGCGACCGATCTGGATACGACATCAGAGCTCGCACCCTCGCCGTTCATCTCAACAACATATGTGCTCACCGCGTTCTGGTCATTATGCGTCATGAGACGCTCGCGAACGATAAGCGTTGCTCCTGCATCAAGCTCAGCCTTCGTGGTCCTGTTAGTATCATCAACACCCTTTATCTGGACCATCTCCATCTCAACGCGGCTGCCCTCTTTCTGGTACACTTCGGTCCCGGGGTTTAATATCCTTTTGCCCGCACCGTCTCCCGAGCCGTAATGCTTCTCGACATATTTTACCTTCGCACCCTTTTCGACAAAGAACCTGTGTATGCCGTCATGCTGCGAGTCCTGCGTGCCGCAGTTATCGATCCCGCATCCTGCGACTATTACCACATCCGCATCCTCACCTATGTAAAAATCATTGTATACGGTCTCTTTTATCCCGCTCTCGGTCAGAACCACCGGAATGTGCACGCTTTCGTTCTTCGTACCCGCCTTGATCCGTACGGTAAGGCCGCATCCGTCCTCGCGCGGTATTATCTCAATATTATCTGTTGATGCCCTGCCGACCGATCCGCCGTTTGAACGGATGTTATAAGCACCCTCGGGAACTTTGTGAAGATCGGCCACTTCGGCAAGGAGTCTTTTTTGTATCTCATCAAGTTCTAACATTCGTCATCTCCTGTTCTGACACCGCTCATCCTGCATTCGGGTACCGCATCCGCCGTTCCCGTGAGCATGGGGAGTATCTTATCCTTCGGTCCCTGATCTGTCACTGCGCCGTTCTTTATAACGATTATCTCATCGGCAATGGACAGTATCCTTTCCTGATGGGATATGATCATGATCGATCCGTCCTTGATGTTGCGGCGCATTCCTTCAAACACATCTATAAGATTTGAAAAGCTCCACAGATCGATGCCGGCCTCGGGCTCATCAAATATCGACAGCTTAGAGCCCCTCGCAAGCACAGTCGCTATCTCTATCCTTTTAAGTTCACCGCCCGACAGGCTGGAATTGACCTCACGGTCTATGTAATCCCTTGCGCACAGTCCGACACTTGCCAGATACTGGCATGCATCAGTCATTGATATATCGCGTCCCGTCGCAAGCCTTATAAGATCAAAAACCTGTATTCCCTTAAACCTTACCGGCTGCTGGAAAGCAAAAGCGATCCCGCGCTTTGCCCTCTCGGTGATGGACATATCTGTTATATCCTCATTATCGAGCAGTATCTGCCCGGAATCAGGCTTCGCGATCCCGGCGATAAGACGTGCGAGCGTTGATTTTCCGCCGCCGTTCGGCCCGGTTATGACAACGAGCCTTCCGTCGGGAACCTTAAGCGTGATGTTCCCGATTATCTCCCTGTCCTGGCCGTCCTCATTTACTTTAAACGAAACATTCTTAAGTTCAAGCATTGTTAAAGCTTTCTCCTGTCTATCCTGTTGACCAGTTTGATACCGCCTTCCTGGAATATCTGCACGATGATGACAAGAAGTGCGACCGTTATCATCATGACCTTGGTCTGGTATCTGTAATATCCGTAGTTGACCGCGATAGCTCCGAGCCCGCCGCCACCGACAAATCCTGCCATCGCCGAATAACCGAGTATCGTCGCAAACGCTATCGTCATTCCAAGGAGCAGGGACGGTCCCGCCTCGGGAAGGAGTACCTTGCTTATGATCTGCCAGTCCGTCGATCCCATGGCCTTTGCGGCTTCGATGACTCCGAGATCGACCTCTTTAAGTGAAGATTCCACCATCCTTGCCACAAAAGGCGCCGCCGCAACAACGAGCGGCACGATCGATGCCGTCGAACCGATCGTCGTTCCCACAACAAATCTCGTAAACGGAAGTATGGCAACAAGCAGTATCAGGAACGGCACGCTCCTTACTATATTGATGACAAGGCTGAGAGTCACGTTCACGGGCCTGTTCTGCCGTATCCCGCCCTCACCCGTCACATACACGAGCACCCCGAGCGGAATGCCTATGATATATGCCGAAAGTGTGGATACGATCACCATATAGAATGTCTCTCCCACTCCACCGAGCAGAAGTTCTATGAGTTTTTCATCCATTTGCCCCTCCTTCGGAAACGCTTACTATCTCGGCGCTCACTCCTTTTGATTCAAGAAAAGATCTTATCTGTTCCACCTGTGCCTCATCGTCGGGCTTTCCTATCAGCAGCTGTCCGTATGCGGCTCCTCCGATATCCTCAGTTCCGGCACCGAGTATGTTAAGTTCCAGGCCCGTATGCAGTATCAGTTGCGCAAGTACCGGCTCATATGATGACTGCCCGTCAAACACGATCCTGATAAAATCACGGGTCGGGGTCCTGACGTCGTCATGGCGTTCGGGCATGACCAGCTTACGTGCAGTCTCGGATCTGGGATTACTGAATATCTCGCTGACCGTTCCGCACTCTTTAACAACGCCTTCGCTCATTACGGCGACCCGGTCGCATATCTGCTCAACGACTCTCATCTCATGCGTTATGACCACAATCGTAACGCCCAGCTTTTCGTTGATCTCTTTTAAAAGTGCGAGGATATTTCTTGTTGTGAGCGGATCGAGTGCGCTTGTCGCCTCATCGCACAACAGTACCTTCGGATCCGTTGCAAGTGCACGTGCAATCGCAACCCTCTGTTTCTGCCCGCCTGAAAGCTGTGAGGGATATGCCCTTTCACGGTCCGACAGTTCGACGATCTCAAGGAGCTTCCTTGCCTTCTCCCTCGCCGTCTTCTTATCTACTCCCGCGATCTCCAGAGGATAGCAAATGTTGTCGATGACGTTTCTTTGCGACAGGAGGTTGAACTGCTGGAAGATCATCCCTATGCTCCTCCTGGCCTCGCGAAGCTCTTTGTCCGAAGCCTTGGTAAGGTTAAGGTCTCCAAACCATACATCACCCTCGCTCGGTTTTTCCAGAAGGTTAAGGCAGCGGACAAGTGTTGATTTGCCCGCTCCCGAAAATCCTATGATGCCGAATATCTCTTTGTCCTTTATCTCAAGGTTGACGTGATCGGCTGCAGTGACACTGCCTTCCTTGGTGTCAAATATCTTTGTAACGTTCTCTAATCTGATCATTTAATACTTACTTTCAAAATACCGGAACTACCGCACCCTTATATGAATCGTTGATATAATCCCTTATGTTGTCCTGAAGGGTTGCATTAACGAGTGCCTTCGTCTTGTCGGTATTCTCGTTTCCTTCCTTAACACAGATGATGTTTGCGTATGTATTTGCGGCAAGAGAATCCGATGCCTCAACAACGATGGGATCTGACAGTCCGGCCTCGATAGCGTAGTTACCGTTTACCACCGCAAAGTCAACGTCCTGGATGGCCTTAGGAACCTGGGCAGCCTCAAGTTCTTCGATCTTGAGGTTATGAGGATTCTCTTCTATATCGATGACGGTCGATGAGATGCCCGCACCTTCCTTCAACTTGATAAGGCCGTTTGCTTCAAGCAGAAGAAGTGCTCTTGCCTCATTTGTCGTATCATTCGGAACTGCGATGCTCGCTCCGTCAGCTATCGATGCAAGATCGGATGACTTGCCGGCATACAGCCCCATGGGTTCAAAGTGAACTGCCGCAACACTTACGATATGTGTCCCGTTCTCATTGTTGAAGTCCTCAAGGTAAGGGCCGTGCTGGAAGAAGTTGGCATCAAGCTCGCCGTCTTCAAGAGCAGTGTTCGGGAGAACATAATCGTTGTAAATGACTACATCGAGTGTATACCCGTCTGCAGCAAGATTGTCCTTGACCTTTTCAAGTATCTCCGAATGCGGAGTGACCGTAGCACCGATCTTTATAACCTTGTCATCCCCTGACTTGCCGCCGCATCCTGCAAGTACGAATGATGCAGCCATTGCCGCGATCGTTACGATTACAGATATTCTTTTTTTCATGATATTTTCCTCCTCTTACATAAAGATCATCATTATATCATTCGCCGGTGATCACTGCACCAAGCGCCACACAGCCGTCATCATCATACATCACGGCTGACTGTCCCGGTGCTGCCGCCCTGACGGGCTCAGAAAACCTGATCACAAGCTCATCGCCCTCCATGAATACTTCGGCCTCCTGCGGGGTGTGATGATATCTTATCCTTGCCTTACACTTAAAGCCCTCGCCTTCTGCTATACCGGGTATGCCCATGAAATTGACATCGCGGCATCTTACCGTATCTGTGTAAAGCCTGTCATCATCAGCCAGCACGACCTCATTTCTTACGGGATCGATCCGCTTTACAAAAACAGGATGACCCATAGCGATGCCAAGGCCCTTTCTCTGTCCGACGGTGTAATTGATTATCCCTTTGTGCCTGCCGATGACGTTTCCTTCTTCATCCACAAAATCACCTTCGCCGGGAAGTTCTCCGGTATGATGCTCTAGGATATACTCCGCATAATCGTCATCGGGAACAAAGCATATTTCCTGTGAATCGGGCTTTTGCGCAACAGGAATACCCGCTTCATCCGCGATCCTTCTGACTTCTTCCTTGGTCATGTCGCAAAGCGGCATTATCGTCCTTTTCAGCTGGTCCTGCGTCAGCATATAGAGCATGTACGTCTGGTCTTTGGATGATCCGGACTGTCTTAACGTGTATCTCCCGTTATCAAGCCGGATGACCCCTGCATAGTGTCCGGTAGCAACAAGATCCGCTTCGAGCACATCCGCCATATGCAGCATCTTATCCCACTTCAGGACACGATTGCAGACAACACAGGGATTGGGAGTCCTTCCCGATATGTATTCGTCTATAAAAGGCTGTGTGACTTTTTTCTTAAAATCATCCGCACAGTTTATCACATGATAAGGAATATCAAGTTTTTCGGCAACTTCCCTTGCATCATCGATGTCACAGCACCGGCTGACAGAGCCCGCATCGCTTTCCCACGTGCGGATCGTAAGGCCCAAAACTTCGTATCCCTGCTGTTTTAATACATATGCCGCGACCGCACTGTCAACGCCGCCCGACATTCCGACGACAACTCGGCCTCTCATATGACGTAATACCAGGCATCGCCCTGAACGAGTTCCTCGCTCTTAACCTTATTCCCGGCAGTCCTGTATTCCATCTCCAGGTTCTTCATGCTGACAACTGTGTTCGGCTCTATGGAGCATGTGATGAACGTATTGCCGCCGATGATCGTGTTTTCTCCGATGACCGTATCACCGCCGAGTATGGATGCTCCCGCATAGATCGTAACATTATCGCATATGGTGGGATGTCTCTTCTTGCCGGACAGTTTCCTACCGCCCTTGGTGGACAGGGCTCCTATTGTCACACCCTGGTATACCTTGACGTTCTCCCCTATGATCGATGTCTCTCCGACAACGATACCGGTACCGTGATCGATAAAGAAATACTTGCCTATCGTTGCTCCCGGATGGATATCTATCCCGGTCTCGGAATGAGCGTACTCCGTCATAAGTCTCGGAAGGAGCGGCACATTTTGAACGTACAGTTCGTGTGCGAGCCTGTAGGTCGTGATCGCCATTATTCCGGGATATGACAGTATTATCTCTTCAAAAGTGCATGCCGCCGGATCCCCGTCAAGAGTTGCAAGAAGGTCCGTTTCAATATATTCCCTTATCTTCGGTATCCTCTCGAAGAATGTCTTACAGATATCGTAACTCTTTTTCGTACGCTCCTCATCCGTCAGATCCTCATCGCACCCGTAATCAAGCGCCAGGAATATCTGCTTCCTCAGATGATAGAACGTATCCTCTATAATGACCCCGAAGCTGTTGTTGGGGTTATAGATCTTATATGAACGGTCCCTGAAAAAACCCGGATATACTATCTTGAACAGGCTGGCGATAAGCTCGTGAACCCTTGTCCTGTCTGGGCTTGAATATATGTCGACCTTATCGATATTACGTCCCCTGTCGTAATCATCTATTATGCTTTTTACGATACCGTCGATCTCTTCTTTGCTGATCATGTTCTGCATGGATTATCTCCTTTGATCAATAAGCGTTGACTGCCTCTATGACCTGTGTGATCTCATCTTCATCCATGTATTCCATCATGGGAAGCGTCACGATATGTGCACACAGATCCTCGGTTATGGGATGATCCCCTTCTTTTGATCCGAATTCTTCCTGCATGCAAGGCTGCAGATAAGGCGGCGTCCTCCATGATATGTCGGTTGCTACGCCTTTATCTTTCATATATGCCATGAAGCCTTCCTGGTCATCGGCGCGGACGATGAACTGATACCATGTGTGATCGCATCCGTCCGCGATAAGAGGAAGTTCGATCTTTTCATTGTGCATTTCCTTCAGATATCTGTCGGCGATGTGGCACCTGTTCGCGATAAGCTCATCCATATGCGATAACCTGACCCTAAGCAGTCCCGCCTGCATCTCATCAAGTCTCATGTTATAACCGATCTTGATATTATGGTATCTTCTGTCGCTTCCGTAGTTACGAAGCACCTTGACCTTCTCGATGACTTCGGGATCCTTTGATACAACCGCTCCGGCATCACCGAATGCTCCGAGGTTCTTTGTGGGATAGAATGAAAAGAACGATGCCTTTCCGAACAGTCCGGTATTAACACCCTTGTATGCCGCAAAATGGGACTGCGCACAATCTTCAAAAAGCATAAGGCCGTGTTTTTTGCATATATCAAGCACCGGATCCATACGTGTCGCCTGCCCGTACAGATGCGTCACAAGAACAGCCTTTGTCTTAGGCGTTAAAGCGTCTTCTATCTTTGCCGCATCGAGCTGGTAATACTCATCGGGTTCCACGAACACCGGCACGGCGCCGCACTGCATGACTCCGAGCATCGTAGCGATATAGCCGTTAGCCTGGACTATGACCTCATCGCCCTGTCCTATCCCGGAAGCCATAAGTCCGAGTGTTATCGCATCAAGTCCGTTATCAACTCCGGCACAAATAGCGCCTCCTCCCAGCTTTGATGCAAACTCATCCTCAAATGATGTCATCTGCTTTCCGAGAACATACCATCCGCTCCTTAAAACCTCTATGGCCCTGTCCTCATATTCCTTCTGATACAGTCTGAATCCTCTTGCAAGTTCGTTTACGGGTATCATATCCTTCTTCCTTATCCGCACCTACCTGTATACGGTGGCGCAACTCTCCTTTACAGGCTCCAGTCCCCTGTCCCTGATATAGTCCTTCCAGTAACCGCTCATCTCATCAAGGTTCGGGTTATGGTCGTCTTCAACATCCCCCGAGGCATCATATGATGCTATCGGTGTATCGAGCACTATTATAACATCCGGAGCACGTGTTGTGTCCATTTTGTAATAAATATCCAGCTGGTCTGCATCGTATGCTGTCGCCCTCCACGTTGTCGGATAGCCGCAACCACCCTTTGATGCGATATATCCCCATGGAAGTACCTTGGAAAACAGCACCTTTTTGCCCGGATCCGTGCAGTGCTTCTCTATAACGTCATATACCTGTTCATACTGCGCAAGGTGTTCCGGCGTTGTATACAGTCCCATTGCAACACCCGTAGGGATCCTCTTAATAAGGGCACGTACCGGTGCATCCCTGTAAACATTCGTGATCCGGAGAAGCATTGTCACAAATAAGGTCGCGGCACATACCGCATATAATGCACCAGACACCGGCTTCGGCAAGCGGTCATCGCCTGCGGCATTACATACCGTGCATATCCCCGCTCCGGTCGAAAGAGCGGCTCCAAGTGCCATCACATAGAGAAAATCACTTGATACGAAACAATATATCACCGCCACGGCAACCGAAGGGATCACACTTAAATAAAACAGGGCCTTATCCTTTTTCTCCGAGATAAAGAACAAAGGTATGAAAAACAAAAAGAAGCACACCTGTATGTATCCGGTATGTCCGTATGATATGTATGCCATCACGGCAAAGAGAATCACGTCAAATACGGCAACCGTCTCCTTTACCGGATGCTTCTTCAAAAACTTTTGGAACACAAACGATACCGCGATAAGTGCGTACGATACGTATGTCCATGACCCGAACACTTCCGTAAGACATCTGTGGGGTTTTCTTATGTAATATCCGAGGGTGTTTGTGTGTTCATTATCCACAAGTGCCGTCGGAAGAACACCGGTCAGATATGAAATATCCGTATGGGTAAACAGATATATGCCAAAAGCTGCCGCAGGAACAGCCATACCGGCACACGTGTATATTACGATCTCCTTAAGATGCACCGCACGGACAGCTTCCGACACTCCTTTGGGAAGAATATTCAAAGATGCGAGAATAAGTGCGATGATGCAAAGAAGTACCGCAGGTACCGCCAGGGCTGCAAATGCGGGCATGCACATTACGGAAAGCGCCAGGAAAACACCTGCGGCTGCAAGCCTTCCCCTTTTCTTCGCTCTTGCATGATCATAAACAAGTATGATAAAGAGCAGCATGAACTGTTCGGAGAGCATGTAATACGAAAAGGTCGCATTACCAAGGTGTGCGTAAAACATTATGATCACCGAAGTAAACAGTGCTGCATACTTCGGGTAACGTGCCGAGATTATCCTGTACCAGACTATCGCAACAGCGGTCGCAAGAAGCAGATACAGTATCCTGAAATACAGAATGACCCCGTTATATCCCGCGATCATCTTATATATGGCAAGAAAGGGAACCATTACGATCGATGAGAGCTGCGTTCTGTACCACTCATCGACAAGGGGGATCGCGCCGCGGACGAACCTGTCGGCGGTGGATACGTAAAAACTCTCATCCGTCCAGCAAAAGCCCTTAAAAGAGCGCCATAACAGGATGAGAAAAGATACGGCAAAACATATATGAACGTAATACTTTCTGATGCAGTCCTTCATATCATACCGCCACGATGACAACTCCCAGGATGACAAGTGCCATTCCTATGATCTTCCTGCCGGAAACCTTTTCCTTAAGGATGATGCGCCCGAGAATGGTAACGAACACATACCCGCTTGCCTCAAGCATCGCACCGATGGAAAGCGGAACGACCTTGTAACAGTACACGGTAAGAAGCGTTGCCAGAAAGAAGACAAAATACGCGCTTATCACTCTTACGTTAAGATACTCGAATATCCACGAATCGTATTTCTTCTTCGCGGCTATCTTAAGCAGTATCTGCGAAAATGCGGATATAAGTGATGAGGCCAGGAATATCAGTATATATGTTGTCATCATTTGTCTTTATCAGCCTCTTTTATACTGTCAACGATGAACACGGGCCTGTTCCTCGTCGCATCAAGCGTCCTCCACAGATACTCTCCGAGTATACCGAGCATGATAAGGATCATCCCGGCCGAGAACAGAACTAGGATCATCAGTGTAGACCAGCCTCTTACGGGTGTTCCCACAACAAAGAACTCGATTATGACCTCGATGATCCATAAAAATGCCAGGGCCGCCATAACAAATCCGACGCTTGACATGAACTTGATCGGGAAATACGAGAAGCTCATCATGGAGTCGACAACAAGCTTGATCTTCTTGGACAGTGTCCACCTCGACTCTCCGACTTCCCTGTCCTTTCTGTGGAAATAAACGTTGTCGGATTTAAATCCGATCCATAATACCTGGAGCGTTAAGGAAGAATTTCTCTCGTCGAGCCTCATCAGAACCTCGATCGCCTGCCGGTCGAGCAGGTAGCAGTCGCATCCGCCCTTTGGCATATTGGGATCTATAGTCTTTCTAACAAGCGCATAATACATATTGGCAAAGAACTTCTTGAGGGCGGGCTCGTCTCTTTCCTGGCGCACCGCAAGCACGACCTTGTTGCCTTCTTTCCACTTCTCATACATCCGGACTATCAGTTCGGAATCCTCCTGAAGGTCAGCCTGTTTCGTAACGGCACAGTCTCCCGTGCAGTTGGAAAGACCTGCGAGAATGGCCGCATGCTCGCCGAAATTTTTCGAAAGCTTAACAAGCTTTACATTCTCATCCATATCCCTGATCTTATTCATGACATCCCATGAATCGTCACCCGATCCGTCATCGACCATGACGATCTCATAGTCTCCGATAGTACCGAGTATCTTTTCTTTCATATCCTCATACAAGAGCATAAGGGTATCAGCGTTGTAGTATACGGGAATAACGATCGAGATCCTGCTCATAAAATCATCCTTTCAGGTACTGTCTTACAGATTCATATTCTTCTTTGGGGAGGAACGGGAACATATCATCGTTCGCCGCTGATGTTATCGTTCCGTCCTCATGTATCTTTGACGAAAGCTTGGGTTCGAAGTTCTGATGCTCGTCAACGATGGCTTCTATCACAATGGGGCCTTCCTGATCCAGGGCCTCTTTGATTTTCTCCGCAAGGTTGTCATTGCTGTCGATCCGGCGATATGGAATATCAAATGCATAGGATACCTTTTCAAAATCCGGGAAGGATACTCCGTTACCCTTGCAAACGCCGATCAAAGGACGGCCCGCAAAAAGGTTCTGCTGTGTCTGCCGGATAGAATGGTAACCGTTGTTGTTAAGTATTATGATCTTCATATTAAGGTCATAGTACTTAACGGTCTGAAGTTCCTGCAGGTTCATCATAAAGCTGCCGTCACCGTCGATACAGATGACGCGCCTTTTTGCACCTTCAATATCCCTGCGTGCAACAGCGGCTCCTATAGCAGCCGGAAAACCGTAGCCCATGGCAGCGCATCCGGAGTTGGTAAACAGTCTCTGGTCTTTTTTTATGACCGCACTCTGAAATCCTATGACACACGCTCCGCCGTTACCCGTAACGGTCACATCGCCTTCCGACAGTTCGTTAAACAGACAGTCCATAAACACGTAAGGGTTCAGCAGCGAATCGGACCTCATGGAGGCAGTAACAGCCGGATACCTGTTGTTAACATCCCTCGCACGCCCGAGCCAGCCAGAAAATGCCGCCGCATCATAAGATCCGTCTTCACGTACGGCGCGTACAATGTCCTTCATGACATCCGCCACATCCGCATGTACCGGCATATCCGCCTTAACGGTCGGTTTGCGCAGTTCGTTCTCATCTATATCAACGATTATCTTAAACGCATCCCTGGCAAATTCATGTTTGTTGTAGCTGATCATCCTTATGTTCATCCTGCATCCGAGAACGAGCAGAAGGTCTGCGGCCTGTGCAACAAAATTACCTCCGCGAAGTCCCACCGTGCCCGGCTTGCCGCAAAAGAGCGGATGGTCCGAAGGCATGATATCATGTGCATTCCATGCGGTAAGAACAGGTATCCCGAGAGCATTTACGCACTCAAGAAATCCTTCCCTCGCTCTGCCAACGTTTATCCCGGTTCCCGCAAGGATCACAGGGCGCTTTGCACTCTTTATCTTATCGAGGATCTTCTCTGTAAGAGATGTATCATATGAGACAGCCTGAGATCCGTCAGGCGTATACCCTTCCATCTCGTCCGTATCGACGATCGCAGCCTGAACATCGAGCGGCACATCGAGCCATACTGGGCCCGGCCTTCCCGACAGACACATATACCATGCTTTTTCAAGGTGGTATCTTACCGTCAGGGGATCCGTTATCATAACGGCATATTTTGTCATGTTCGAAACGCCTTCGGTTATCTGGTATTCCTGATCGCCGAGCTGTCTGAGCGGGACCGGGCTTGAGGCTGTCGTCGTCTCAACCTTAACCTGGCCCGATAATACGAACATCGGTATGGAATCCTGCCATGCGCCAAGCACTCCGGTTATGGCATTCGTTCCTCCGGGACCCGATGTAACGCACACGGGTGCGACTTTTCCGGTAAGTCTTGCATAACCTTCCGCCGCGATCGCACACGCCTGCTCATGATGGTCATATATGACATCTATTCCTTCCTTGTGTCCTATCGCATCGTTAAGGTGCATGGCACCGCCGCCTGTCAGCATGAAGACGGTCTTAACACCCTTATCAACAAAAAACTGTGCTATATACTCGGATACTTTTATCTTCATATCACGTACCTTACTATCTCTTTGCATGTGGCTGCGCATCCGATATTGTCAAACGCATCCACATCCTCTTTATCCGCAAAACCGAAGCCGTATGTGACCCCGATAAATGCCATGCCAAGCTGCGCCGCGCCGGCCGCATCATTGTCACTGTCCCCTACCATGACGACAGTGCCTATATCGGTCACGCCAAGTGCATCAACCGCATTTCTTATGATGTCCTTCTTGGTAAACTTTCCGTCAAAATCACATACGCATATCACGTCGACCGCCTTGTCAAATCCGAAGTGCTTAAGTATCGCATCGGCATAGTCCTGGCGCTTATAGGTTGCGACCGCTGTTTTGATCCCTCTTTTTTCAAGTTCATGTATAGTCTCAAAAATACCGTTGTACGGCGTGGCAAGAAGGACATCGCCATCCTTGTACCTGTCCCTGAAAAGATCGGCGGCCTTCCGGCCTTCTTCTTCGCTCATGCCGAACACTCTTTCAAACGATTTCTGCATGGGCGGACCTATGAACGTCCTTAAGACATCCTCCGATATCTTCGGAAGATTGAGTGTGTCTATAACATATCCCACGGACTTCCTGATGCCTTCTGACGTATCAAGAAGTGTTCCGTCAAGATCGAATATGACAAGCTCACAGTTTTTCATATATGCTCTCCGTCACAAACACCGTCTCGAACGGAAGATCCAGCTTTCGAAGCGAGCTTACGGTATCACGGTTGATATTGTCCGATTCCTTGCTGCTGTATGAATACTCCATGTTGGGATTTACATAGTTTGAGACCGATGTTTCCCTGTATCCGTCAAAGCCCGCAAGTCCCACGGACGAAACCTCTGCCTTTTTCAAAAGACCAAGGAGCATGATCATCGGATTATCCGGCATGAGTGCATCCTCGTCAAGCAGTGCACTGTAGTTGAGCGTATAGTCGAACTCCCCGAGAGTCCTCGTGATGTTTGAAGTTGCTATCAGTTTTGATTTTTCCTTCTGCTCGTTAAGTGCGCTGCACAGCTGTACGTAGCGTTTGGCATTACTCATGAACACATAATCGATATCGTAATCCTCGGGTATGAAATTGATCGAGATCGTTATTCGCTTTGCCACGGCCAGGTATTTTTCCACCCTGTCCCTCTGGCTGTATATGTGCTTGCCCGGTCCCATGATCAGAACATCTTTTCCCTTAAGGTCCGCAAAAAGCGATGTGACCGAATCAGAGTCGGCGCAGTGCTGTTTCTGGTATTCGAAATAAAGATCCTTGATATACTCCCTGTCAAACAGGAGCTTCTTTTCTCCCTCAAGTGAGGCAAGTATCTCGTTTATCGACTTGACGGAAAGCTTGCCTATATCCATAAGATAGTTCACGTAATTGGGATGGCAGTCATGCGATGCGGCCAGGAAGAACTTGAACGAATACCCCCAGACGTATTTGCTTCTCATCTCCAGTATAGTGACCTCTATAGCCTCCAGTATCTGTGAATTGTGATATGAAGTGTTATAGACACTGTTCATGTACATCACGAGAAGCTCTATCGGGGTATTTCCCGCGCTCTTCCCCATTCCGTAGAGCGTTCCGTCAACGATGAGCATCCTGTCTGCCGGCGGGTTTTCAAGCAGTTCTATGCAGTTGGCATACGCCAGCTGGAAATTGTTGTGTGCATGATATCCTATGCCGATCGACGGCTTAAGATGTGCGCAGGCATGATCGAAATAATGACGCAGCGTTCCCTTGTGAAGAAGTCCGTATGTATCGACAAGTGAAAAAGCATACGGCTCCAGATCGTTGACAAGACCGATAAGTTCCGACAGTTCATCGTCGTTGTAGCTTGTGATCGACACAGCCTGGGCAAACACCTTGTAGCCTTTGGCCTTTACCTGTTTACAGAAATCGATCGCCTCATGCATCTTATGCTTTTTGAAGATGACCCTTATACCGTCAAGATAACAGTCCCCGGCATCGGCAAGGTTATCGATGGAACATGTGCCGTAATCGATCATTCCGACAATAAGGGAATTACCCTTGTCAAGCTTTCCGTATATCCTGTCAGCACATCCTGTATCCGGAAAGATCGTTCTGTTTTCGTCAAACTGCCTTCTGTCATCCAGAAATCCCGTCTCGATGATATCGATCCCGGCGCTTACAAGCCTCTCGAATATATTTACGATGTTGCTGTTTCCAAACTCCCAGTCGTTTAAATATCCGCCGTCCCTGAGCGTGCAGTCAAGGAGCCTGATCTTACTGTCCATTATCTTCTCCTTCCGCTGTATCCGCCGCATCTCCTTCATCTGCCGTAACAATAAAAACGATACCGCATATTATGACTGCGGCACCGATGAGTTTGCGAACGGTTATCTCTTCCGAGAAGAACAGATATCCCCAGACAATCCCCCATATAACGGTGACTCCCCTGTTCGCATAGGCCGTAATAAGCGGCATATGCTTTATTATCTGCTGCCATGCGATCGCATATATGAACAGCCCGAGAAGAACAATGCCATAATAAAAGATGAACCAAAATGACAGAAAGTCATTTTGGGCCGCGAGCTTGGATGCGATCCCGGTCATCGAATAGACGGCGAGAAGTATATGAAGTATGACAAGATATTTAGTCTTGGATCCCATTAAAATCTCTCCTGTTGATATGCCTCGGAAGGATCAGGCTGTCAACGCCGGCTGCTTTTGCGCACTGACCGTCCTTCTCCTTACGGTCTCCGATCATGAGTATTTCGGATGCCGCGATCCCGGTATCTTCCATGATGACCAATAGTCCCTTGGGCGAAGGCTTTAAAGCATCTATCCTGGCATCATCGGGATCATAAGCCGCATCTGCCGTAATGCCAAGTGCCGCAAGCTTTTCCTTTGTCGGATAATCAGAGAGGATAAACACCTTTTTCCCTTTTGCGCGAAGTCCTTCGATAATCGATGCAAGCTTTCTGTCTGCGGCTTTGGGAAGTGCCGTAAGTGGATCATCGTATATCCATCTTCTGACAACAGACAGTACCTTCTCCTTATCCGCTTTGCAACTTCTTGCAACCTCTTCGGCCATATCATCTTCGGAAGATGATGATGTCCATGCATCCTTAACC